>NZ_JBEGDB010000359.1:0-6690 GCF_043638955.1 Bradyrhizobium sp. 31Argb
GACGCAACCTCGGACCGGCCGACAGTCGGAGCTACATCCGTCAAGCGAAAGTAACATCCTCAGGTGAGGCAATACGTAGTGATAGGTGGTGCCGGCGCCATCATTGGGCAGGAAATAGATCTCGCCGGTCTCGCCTGGAGCTGCGTCATTGCCGTCCTCACCGATGATGCGCAGGCGCGCAGTCTCGCCGATCTTGCCGACCGAGCCCTTGTGCGCGAGCCATTCGACTCCGGAGATGATGCAGGAGCCCTGCCGCTCGGTGCCGCCATACAGCTCCCAGATCCGCTCCGGTCCCAGCCACTCGATCCATTTCTCCTTCAACCATGGCGGCATCGGCGCCGCCATGTGGAACACGACCTGCAGGCTGGAGAGATCGTAGCGGTTGCGCACCTCGTCCGGCAGCGACCAGATCCGGTGCATCATGGTGGGCACAAAATTGATCCATTGCACCCGCTCGGTCTCGATCTGGCGCAGCGTCTCCTCGGCATCGAATTTAGTCAGGCCGGTGAGCCGTCCGCCGCCGAACAAGGCAAAATGCGAAACGATGAATGGCGCGTTGTGATACAGCGGCCCCGGGTTGAGCAGGGAGGCGCCAAGCGGGATGCCGAGCGGCGGCGCCATGGTGGTATCGACCACGGCGGGCAGATGATCGAGGATCACTTTCGGCCGCCCGGTCGAGCCGCCACTCGTCATTGCCTTCCAATAGCGCGAGATGGGCGCCGCGAGCGGCTCGTCGGAAAACCCTTCGGGCACGAAACCGGTCGGCAGCGAGGTCGGCGCATCCCAATCGGACTCGCCGCCCACCACCAGCGCGGGCTTGAGGATATCGAGCACCGCAGCTGCTTCGCCGCGCGGCAGTCGCCAGGACAGCGAGGTCGGCGTCGCGCCGCACTTCCATACCGCGAAGGTGGTCTCGAAGAATGCGTTGCTGTTGGGCAGCCCGATCGCGACGAAGTCGCCGGGCTTGACGCCCTTGGCCGCAAACGCCCGCGCGCGGGCATTGGCACCGCGCTCGAGTTGCTCCCAGGTCAGCGTATCCTGTCCATGACGAATGGCGATCGTGCCCGCGGGCTGGCGTTCAGCATACCAGCGCGGCACGTCGGCGATCGGGATCAACATAAAGGCGTTTCCATTTAGTGGGCTGCTCACAGCCGCTTTTGTGTCGTGGATGATGTGGCGCGGCGCACTTCATCAACAGGAGGCGAGGCGAGTCAAGCCGCGGCTGAGAGTCATTGCTTGACGATCGAATCGGAATCGTAGGGTGGGTAGAGCGAAGCGAAACCCACCATTCTCACCGCTTGCTCCGACGTTGATGGGTTTCGCTTCGCTCTACCCATCCTACGGGATATCGGGCCGTCACAGCGCTTGTCTTACATGAGCGGTTTGGTGGACTCGGGCCAGAAATCACCGGTCGGACCAGCCGGCCGCAGCTTCTGCATCTGCTGCGCGGTACAGGTCTTCTTCTGGATGGTCTCGGTGGTTTTATGCCCGTCCTTCAACCGGTCCCTGATATTAATCGGAAACCGGCATTTCGCCGCATGCGACTCGACATAGCCGATCAACTTGATTTCGGCCTGACCGTACTTGTCGATCAGCTTGCAGGCTTCGTCCGATGACGCGCGCCGGGCGGCGGCAGCCCTGATCCACCGACCCCGCTCCTCGACTTCTGCCCGCAGCGAACTAAATTCTTGCCTGCATTGGTCGGGGATTTCCTCTTGCGGAGCTACGGCGATGAGTGGCGCGCCGCCGGATGGGAACGGGCTCACGAAATTTGCCACGGGCGGGCTGCCATTCTCCGCCGGCTGGCCCGGCTGCGCTGCCTGGCCTGGCAGCGGCGCCGGAAACGCACTCTGCGCCCATGCATCATCTCCGATGAACGCAAGAATGGTAGCTGCCGTTAGCGGCGCAATCAGGCGGCGGAAGGTCAAGGCTCGTTCTCCGGCAGGATTGTGAGGACGTCCTAACGTTCGAGCAAAGCGTAGTTTCTCTTACGGTCTCTTCGCTCAGTTAACAATTGAATTCCGACGCAACGATGTCCTTCACGAGCGCGCAGCTGACGCTGCAGGACGCGATCCACCCTGTGGTTTGTGCGCGTAGATCTGTTCGATCTCCGCGGCAAAGCGATGCTCGAGTGCCGGGCGCTTGTTCTTTAGCGTCGGCGTCAACAGGCCGGCGGCAATGGTCCATGGCTCCAGCGTCCACCATACCGCGCGCGGTGTCGCATAGGCCGGATAGGCTTTGACGGCCTCGGCGATCCGTTTCACGAGGAATGCGGTTTCCGCCTCCGCGCCGCTGCCCGCGAGCCTGGCCTTCTCCCGCTCCCAGGCCTTCGCATTCAGCACCACGAGCGCCGCGAGAAAGGGCCGGTTCTCGCCGATCACCATGGCCTGCTCGAACAGGGGATCGGCGAGGATCGCGGTTTCGAGATCGACGGGCGCGATCTTCTCGCCGGTAGAAGTCACCAGGATGTCCTTGATGCGGCCGGTGATGCTGATGCGGCCGCCTTCGATGCGGGCCTGATCACCGGTATGCAGCCATCCGTCGGCTTGCTTGATCCGATGCGTCTCTTCCGGCCGGTGCCAATAGCCGAGCATCACGTTCGGCCCTCGCACCAGCAGCTCCTGATCCTCGCTGATCCTGACTTCGATACCGTCGAGCGGCCGGCCGACTGAGCGAGGATCGTTGTCGTCAGCGGTATTGACGGAGACGACCGGTGACGTCTCGGTCATGCCATAGCCCTGCAGGATGTCCAGTCCGAGCGCGAGGAACAGCCGGATCACGCGCTCGCCGATTGCCGCGCCGCCACTGACGGCGACGCGCAGTCGCCCGCCGAACTGAGCCAGCACCTTGTCGGCGACCAGGCGCTTGAGCAGCGGCCAGACCATCCGGTCGGACAGCGACAGCTTGCCGCCTTCCTGCCTCGCATCAAAGCGTCGTCCGCCGACGGCAACGGTCAGATCGAGCAATTCGCGTTCGAAGCGGCCTGCCGCCTCGCTGTGCTGCATGATCAGTGCATAGATGCGCTCATAGATCCGCGGCACGGAGATCAGCACCGTCGGCCGCACCTGCTTCAAGTCATCGGAGAGCTGCTGCACCGATCGCGCGTAGGCAACGCAGGCGCCGGCCGCGATCGGATAGTAGTAGCCGCCGGTGCGCTCGAAGGTATGCGACAGCGGCAGGAAGGACAGGAAGATGTCATTTGGGCTGGCGGCGATGCGCGCGTGGATCGCCTTGACGTTCGCCACGATGTTGCCGTGCGAGAGCATGACGCCCTTGGGGCGCCCGGTCGTGCCGGAGGTGTAGACGATCGCGGCAAGATCATCCGGCTGCAACGCCACGTCGTCTATGACGGCCTCGGTTGCCTGTCCACGCTCCAGCCAGGATTTCAGCGCCACGACGCGATGATCCGTCGCGGCCGGGTCTTTGGTGCCTTGCAGATCTGCGCAGACCACACGCTTGAGCGTGTCCGTCGGCGCGCCGGCGCTTGCAAGGATCCGCCAGCGGTCGATGGTGTCGACCAACAGCAGCGACGCCGCGGAATCCTTCAAGATGTAGACGATGCTTTCGGGATTATCGATCGCGTGCATCGGCACCGGCACGAGGCCGCGCGACAATGCGGCCTGGTCCATCGCGATGTGCTCGATGCCATTGGGCATCAGGATGGCGACGCGCTCGCCGGCCGCGAAACCCTCGGCAGCAAGCGCGCGCCGCCAGCGGTCGAACTCGTGATCGATCTCGTGCCAGGAATGGCTGACCCAGCGCCCGGCCGCCGCATCGAAATGCCGGTAGGCTTCCGTATCAGGCGTTGCCCGGACGCGCCAGCGCAATAGCTCGGGCAGCGTACGGACCTGCGCATGTGTGTCCAGTGCGCCAAGTTGCGGAATCGAATTGGCGCCGGACAGTTTCTCCATCTGCACATAGCCTCCCGACGATGTTAAGCATCAAACAAAACCATGGATTTGTCGCATGGGGACTACCTCAGATGTTTGAGCTAGCGCAAGAACGGGTATGTCGGCGCCGGTTGCGGGCCTGCAGCGCGAGACTCACTCCTCCAGCGTGAATCCAACCCGCAGCGTGACCTGGTAATGGCGGACGGTGCCCTTCTCGATATGGCCCCGCGTCTGCACGACTTCGAACCATTTCATCTCGCGAATGGTCTTTGCGGCGCGGGCGATGGCGTTCTGGATCGCATCCTCGATGCTCTTCTCGGACGATCCGACGAGATCCAGGATCTTATAGACGTGGTCCTTCTCGGTTGTCACAGGCATGGCAAACCTCCCTTGAAAGGCGCTTCCGGTTATTCGCGGCGCATCCGGATTGTTACTCCGTCCGCGCAGGATCAGTCGGCGTCGGCGCCGCGTCCAGTCTGAACGAGCTTACGGCTATTGGAGTTCCGCTCGCCTCACCGCTTGCCCCACAAAATGAGCCGGTGCTCATCGCCCGACGCACGTTATGACTGTTCGAGGTTTCCCGAGCGCGCTATCATCCCCAGGTTGTCGGTGTCTCCGAGACGATAGGTTCGGATCGTCGCGCCCAGGGGGGAGCTTCATGAGATTGAGCGCTGCGGCCGTCGGCCTCTTGATCTGGTCCTGCCTTCCCGCCAGCGCAGCGCAGACCGGCGCCGAGCTTTACGCGCAGCACTGCGCCCAGTGCCACGATGCCGGCGACCCGCAGAGCCGCATTCCCAACCGCGCCGCATTGCAGTCGATGGCGTTCGAGCATGTGCTCAGAGCGATCACGTCGGGGAGCATGGCTCCCATGGTCAAGGACCGAACGGACGATGAGCGCAAAGCGATCGCCTCCTTCGTGACCGGGAGACAGGCTGGCGACGGCGCTCCCGCCGCCACGGCCGATGCAGCAGGGCACTGCGTGGAGGGCGCCCGCGGCTTTGACGGGGCGTTCGACCGGCCGCGATGGACCGGTTGGGGCGCGGATATCAACAACAGCCGGTTTCAGGCCGCCGAGATGGCGGGACTCAGGGCCGACCAGGTGCCACGGTTGCGCCTGAAATGGGCGTTCGGCTTTCCGGGCGTCTCCACTGCCAATGCCCAGCCGGCCGTGATCGGCGGCATGCTGTTTGTCGGCGGCACCGATAGCAAGGTGCGCGCGCTCGACGCCAGGAGCGGCTGCACATTCTGGACGCTGGCGACGGACGCGCCAGTACGCACCGCGATCAGCTTCGGTCCGCTCCCGGGGAAGAATGAGTTCGCGATTTTCTTCGGTGATGTCCGCGCCAACGCCTACGCCGTAAATGCAACAACGGGCGCGCTGATCTGGAAGCAGAAGGTGGAAGACCATCCCGCCGCCCGGATTACGGGCACGCCGGCTCTGTTTTCCGGCGTCCTCTACGTTCCGGTCTCCTCCATCGAGGAAGCCACGGGATCGCGGGCCTCCTACGAATGCTGCACGTTTCGCGGCAGCGTGGTGGCCTTGGACGCGGCGACCGGCGGGCCGATCTGGAAGTCGTACACGATCCCGGAAACGCCAGCTCCGACGACCAAGAATGCCATGGGCGTGCAGCTTTACGGTCCGTCCGGCGCCTCGGTCTGGTCTGCGCCAACGATCGACGTGAAGCGCCAGGCGCTGTACGTCGCGACCAGCAACTCCTATTCAAACCCGCCGGCGGATACCAGCGACGCCATTCTTGCGTTCGACCTGAAGACCGGCCGGATGTTGTGGCATCGGCAGGCCACGCCCAAGGACAGCTATGTCGTCGCCTGCTTCGGCTATGATAAGACCAACTGTCCGGAAGATCCCGGTCCGGACCACGACTTCGGCCAGTCGCCAATCCTGGTGGGCTTGCCGGACGGGCGGCGCATGCTGGTGATCGGGCAGAAGTCCGGGATCGTCCACGCCTTCGATCCCGACAACGAGGGCAAGATCCTCTGGCAAACGCGGGTCGGCAAGGGAGGGCCGCTGGGCGGCAGCGAGTGGGGCTCAGCCGCGGATCAGGAGCGGATCTATGTCGCGAACTCCGACGTGCGGTTTCTTCGCGACGGCACAAGGCGTCTCGATCCGAACGCAGGCGGCGGTCTGTTCGGGCTGAATCTGGCGGACGGCAAGGTCACCATGCAGGTGGCGCCGGTCTCCTGTGGTGACCGCGAGCGATGCAGTCCAGCCCTCTCCGCGGCCGTTAGCGCAATTCCAGGCGTTGTCTTCTCCGGCGGCGTGAGCGGCTGTTTGCGCGCCTATGCGACCGACGATGCGCGTCTGCTCTGGGAATTCGACACCGCGCGCGACTATGAGACGGTGAATGGCGTCCCGGCGCATGGCGGCGCCATCGACGGCCCCGGCCCGGTGATTGTGGACGGCATGCTCTATGTCAATTCAGGCTACGCGCAATGGAGCGGCATTCCCGGCAACGTGCTGCTCGCGTTCGAGGTGAGCCGGCCCTGATATGGGACGCGGCGATGGGCTGAGGAAAGCCGATGCAGAAAACATCGTGCGCCGGCCAGAGATCGGGCGCGTTACGAACGTAACAGACTGATGATCCTGTGAAATCGAGCTGAAACTCCGCGCGACCAACATCCCCCTTCGTTGACCCCGGGCATGTGGAAAAGCGGAGACTGTACGATGAGGGCAGAGACCAGCGCCAAGAATTTTTCCGTTGACCCCGCTAGGCCGTGTGGACAGTTACCTTATCCAGAGCAGAGTGGCGGCAATGGCGACGACGGCGAAGTAGTTTCGCGC
>NZ_JBEGDB010000035.1:0-47330 GCF_043638955.1 Bradyrhizobium sp. 31Argb
CCGCGCGAAACTACTTCGCCGTCGTCGCCATTGCCGCCACTCTGCTCTGGATAAGGTAACTGTCCACACGGCCTAGCGCGGAGGCAAGCTGCACAGGCGCAACGAATGGCAGTCGCTTGGCATCAACCGGCTTCATGGTGCTCTCTTCTCTATCGATAACGCGGTCAGCTTTTTCCCGAGGTCTACGCGCGCGTTCTGCGACAGGGATGCCGAAGTGATCTTGAAGATGCCGCAGAAACACGGCGGCGATGGCACAAACCGCATAGCCGAAGTGTCAGAATATCTGCCACTTCTTCCCGAAACAAAAACCGAGTGTTGCTGTTCTGGCACAAGTTTCGCGGGTGAAATCATCTATGCTCGCGGGTGGAATTGGAATGCAGACACAACCGTCGCAACAAGTCCATCGGCCGTCCGATCCTTAAGCGACGCCGAAGAGGGGGAACGATATGAAGAAGTTTTTGCTGGGCACTGTAGGTTTGATTGCACTCGGCGCGACCGCTCCGGCGCTGGCCGCTGATATGGCGGTCAAGGCGCCACCGGCTCCGCTTCCGGTGATTTACAACTGGAGCGGCTTCTACGTCGGCGCCAATGGCGGCTGGGCCCAGAGCCGCAATTGCTGGAATTTTATCGACGCTTTCGGTGGCGTGTTCAGTGACGGGTGTCGCGAGCGGTCCGGCGGCGTGGTCGGTGGGCAGATCGGATATCGGTGGCAGTTTGGCGGCGGCTGGGTGGCCGGCGTAGAGGCCCAAGGGGATTGGGCCGATCTCCGGAACACGCGCGCCAGCCTCATCGATCCGTTTTTCTCGACGCGCGTGAAAACCGACGGCATCGGCCTTTTCACCGGCCAGATCGGCTATGCCTGGAACACATCACTGCTGTACTTCAAGGGCGGCGCGGCGGTGACGAGCAACCGCTTCAGCGTACTCGACACGCTTACCGCCTTTGAATTTGCCTCGTTCAGTTCGACCCGCTGGGGCGGTAGCGTGGGTGTCGGATATGAGTATGGCTTCGCACCGAACTGGTCGGTCGGTGTCGAGTACGACCACCTTTTCATGGGCAATGCGAACAATTCGTTCTCGGTGGTCAATCCCATCGTTGTCGGCGCGATCAATCGGATCAGCCAGGACGTGGACATGGTCACGGTGCGCGTGAACTACCACTTCAACTGGGGCGGCTATGCCCCACCGGTTGCTGCCCCTTACTGATGGACTGTTAATCTCCAGCAAACTTTAAGCCCCGGGCATTTCCCGGGGCTTTTTGTTGAGCCGGCCCGCTGTTTGCCCCGCGCCGGCGACGACAAAAATCTTGATCTATATCAATTGCATCCCCGCCTCGCGCACAAAGCTATTGCAAGGAAGACGGCCTCGGCGCCGGTCCGTCGGCTCATTGCCTTGTGACGGCTTGGCTGTCGAGGTTCGCGCAGGGGGAGACGCGGGTTCTGCCGATGAGAATAGGCATGGACGCAATCAAGCTGCCGATCTGGCTGCGCATTGCTGTGGTCGCCGGGCTGCTTGCTCTGGCCGCGGGTGCAAGTCTGTTCGCGTACCGCTGGTATGTCCGGCCGGTGACACTCTCGATCGCGGTCGGGTCTTTGGATGGCGAGGCGCCAAGAGTCGTATCCGCGCTCGCGAGCCGGCTCACTGAGGTGAACGCGCCGGTCCGGCTCAAGGTTGTCGAAACCACTGGCGCACTTGAATCGGCCAACGAGTTCGCCTCGGGCAAGACCGACCTCGCGGTGGTCCGCGGCGACGTCGGCGACTTGTCGCAGGCGCAAGCAATCGTTGTCCTGGCTCAAGCGGTGGCGTTGCTGGTCGCACCACCGGGATCGTCGATTACCGACATGACCGGCCTGAAGCGCGTCACTGTGGGGGTGGTTGGAGGCGAGACCAATCAGAAGATCGTCAGCGTGCTGACCAAGGAATACGCCCTCGATCGCGCCAATGTCGTGTTCAAGAACCTTGCGCCGGCGGACACGCGCCGGGCGGTCGATAGCAAGGAGGTGCGCGCCGTCCTGTTCGTGATACCCGTGACCGAGAAGTATTTGTCGCTGGTGCGAGGGCTCTTCACCCAGAGCGGGAAAGCCGCCCCGGTTCTGATCCCGATCGACGCTGCGGGAGCAATTGCCGAGAAGGAACGCGCGTACGAGAGCTTCGACATCCCCAAGGGTACGTTGCGGGGCTCCCCTCCGATTCCGGCAGATGATGTCACGACCTTGAAAGTTTCGTTCTACCTGGTTGCCAAGAAGTCGCTTGATAACGACCTGATTGCTGAATTCACGCAAGCCTTTACGAACGCGCGAAGAGACCTGTCGGGCGAACTGCCGATCCTGGCGCAGATGAAGGCACCTGACACCGATCCCGGCGCCTATCTTCCGGTTCATCCAGGCGCCGCAGAGTTCTACAACGGCACCCAGCAAGGCTTCCTGGACAAGTGGAGCAATGCGATTTTTCTCACTCCAATGGCACTTGGCGCGCTTGCCTCAATCCTGGCGGCGGCCTGGAAATTTCTCAAATCCGGCGAACTCGAGACCAAAGAAACCGCGCTGGATTCGCTATACGCGCTGGGACAAAGGATTCGAAAGGCTGAAACGGAATCGGAGCTGTTCGAGATTGAAAATCAAATCGACGAAGTCCTGCGTGCGCAGCGTGCCAGAGCGGGGACCGACGACGAAGGCACGCTTGATGCCGCTACCCTCAATGTCGCCGCCCATCGTCTTGAGAACCTCATCCATGATCGCAAGGCAGCGCTGGCTGCAGCAAGCCCAGAGCCTGGGTCGAAAGCCAGGTCGTGAGGGTTTTGGCAACCGGGTCGGAGTTCGTCGCCATGGATTGCATTGGAGACGGTGCGTGCGTGTCTTCAACTTCTCATGAAGCCTTCGCACTCGGCTTCCGCCCATGCGAGGGTCTTCTCCATCGCTTCACCTTGCGAGTAGCGTAGGCCCATCTTGGTCAGCGTCGCCTGCGAGTAGATTTGCTGCGCGACTTTGGGCGGTGCTGGCGAGGCCGCAATTGACAGCTTTTGATGGTTATAGGGATTTGGATAATGATAGAGCGTGCCCTTCGGCGGCTCCGCTTCCGCCCAAACCTCCAGCGTCGTGAGGTTCGCGTAGGCCGGCAGGTCATAGCCGCCGCTGGCGACCACCAGCCTCTCAATCGATGACGGCTGCGAAAGATGTACCAGCAGGCTCTTGGCGGCCGCCTTGTTCTTCGAGAATTGCCAGATGGTCCAGAAGAAAGGCACGTAAGGCGCGAAGCGGCCCCTTGGGCCGGACGGAAAGCCGTGGGTCCAGCATTGCTTGGCAACTTGCGGAGCGTCGCGCTTGGCGACCGCCCAGGCGCTCGGCGGGTTCATGATCAGCGCGCCCCTGCCGGAAATCAGCCATTTGTTGTTGGAGGCGTCGTCCCACGCCGCGACGTCTGATGGCAGGAAGGCGATCAGCTTCTTGTAGAAATCGAGGGCCTGCCGAACGGCGTCCGTCTTGACAGTCAGGTTGCCCTTGGCGTCGACGAGTTCTGCGCCGAACGATTGGAAGACGGCCCCGGCGGTATCGGTACTGTCCGCGGTCTCGCCGAGACCGATGCCGAAGGGGAAGCCGCCCTTCTGGCAGGCCTCGGCCGCCTTGAGGAACGTATCCATGGTCCAGTTGTCCGCTTTCGGCGGGCTGCCGGCCGGATACATTTCCTGCACGTCGATATCGGCGTATTTCTTCATCAGGTCGATACGCGAGCAGGGCCCCTTGATCTGGCTGCCGACGCAAGACGGAACGCCGAGCCACTTGCCGTTGGCCTGGCTGAGATATTCTACTGTGTAGTTGACCGCGCCGTTCTGCTTGACGATCGGCGCCATGATGTCGTTGACGGGCTCGAGGAGTTCGGCATTCGCATGCGGCAGCCAAGTCGTCATAACCAGGATATCGTGGCCGGATCTTGCTTGCGCTTCGGCGGAGACGGTCAGGAGGATCTTGTTGCCCTGGCTCGTGATGTAGTCGATCTGAGCCTCGACCTTTTCCTTCGCAGCCCATTCATTGACGAGATCGGTCAAGGTCTTGTTAGCGCCCGGCACCCAGTGGTCCCAGAAACCCATCGATAGTTTGCCGGCGGCGTAAGCGCCGCGCACATATGGTGCAGTGATGAGCGCTGCGGACGACATGGCAGTCGCACTTACAAATTGTCGTCGCGAAAGCTTTCGTGACATTGTTCCCTCCATGCTGGCCAATTGGTGTTTGTTTTTTGCGCTTCGTCGCAATGCGCGGAAAAGCGAGCGCGCAAGCCTATGGTGACTTGCTTCGCGTGAGATTGAACAGAATTGATTGATCAAAACACTGCATCGCTAAACGACCCGCGGCAGCAGCGCATTATTGCGGAATTCAATGCCTAAAGTTGTATTGGAGCAAGCTGTATAATCCGACAGCCACTCTGTCCCAACGTTTCTTTCCGTCATCGGATCGCTGCAAAACCAAGAAGCGAAAGACTTACAGCTCCGATTGGGCTGCGCCGCGTTCTGGAGGAACGGTCGCTCGCCGGCCAGTCGAGATAACGGGGAACCTTGCCATGGCGGCTGCGCCCGGGCGACTATTGTGCCGGGGTCAAGCCATGCCTTTCCAGGACCTGTCCCTGTTGGCCCCGGATCAGATCAGAGGCCTTCTCGGCTATCATGAGAACACATGCATTTATGTGCCCAGATACGATTGTTGGCATGACTGACGCGTCGACGATCCGAAGCGAGGTCGCGCCAAGGACGGAAAGCTGGCTGTCCACGACGCGACCGATTCCGCAGGTGCCGCACGGATGGTTTGCGGTGATCGCCGTGCTTCGAATCCACTGTTCAACGTCGCCGTCCGATTGGACGCGCGAAGGTCCGGCTGATTTTCCCGCCAGCGCGGCAACCGCCGGATGAGCGGCCAATTCGAGACCGATTTTTGCTCCGCGCAGCAACGTCGCGAGGTCGTCCGGGTGCTGGAGGAATCCATTGCGGATCCTCGGTGCATCAAGCGGGTTGGTCGATCGCAACGCGACCTCGCCGCGACTTTTTGGATGCAGCAATGTTGGACGGATCGCAAAGCCGTCTTCAAAAGCCGGACGAATCCCCGGGAACCAGACGTAGGGCTGAGCGGCCGTCCCCCGAAACATGAATTCGATGTCCGGCGCCTCGAGCGAAGGATCGGTCTTGACGAACCCGAAGAGATACCTGGGAAGCATTGTCCCAGGTCCGGTCCCAAATAGATAAGCTCGGACCAGGGCTAGCGAAATTCGGTCAAGGCGCATCGTCCTGTGGAAGGCACCCGGCGTGGGGCGGCTCCAGTTGAACCATGCAGCAAGGTGATCTTGCAAATTCTGGCCTACCGGCAGATCGATAAGCGTTTCGATCCCAAGAGAGGCGAGATGCTTCGTCGGCCCGATACCCGACAACATGAGCAAATGTGGCGTGTGATACGCGCCCGCACACAGTATGACCTCTCGATCCGCCATCACGTAGGCGCTTCGCCCACCGCTGCCGTACCGCACTCCCACCGCTCGGGTACCCTCAAAAACGATTTGAGTCGCTTGCGCTCTGGTATGAAGTACCAGATTTGCGCGCTTCAGCGCGGATCGAAGGTAGGCTGAGGCTGTCGTCTCTCGACGGCCTTTCCATGTGGTATTTTGGATTATCCCGAACCCCTCGTGCGTTTCTCCATTGAAGTCGTTCGTGAATGTGAAGCCGAGGTCGCGCGCAGCGGCGAGCCAGGCGTCGAACAGCGGATCGCTTGAGCGCGAGAACTCGACGTGTATCGGCCCCGATCCGCCGCGCAAGACGCTTCCTCCTTCCTGCCACGTTTCACAACGTTTGAAGTAAGGGAGAACATCGCTGTAGGACCATCCTTGGGCGCCCGCGCGAGCCCAGCCGTCATAGTCGGCACGATCGCCGCGCGTGAATGCCATCACGTTGATCGAGTGAGATCCGCCCAACACTTTCCCGCGCTTTGCGGGAATCACGCGGCCATTGAGCCCGGCATCAGGCTCGGCCATCAGGCCCCAATCGTAGATCCCATACTCATGAAGCTTTCCTAGTCCGATCGGAATGCGGACCAGCGGATTTCGGTCGTATCCACCTGCCTCGAGCAAGAGAACAGTTGAATTAGCATCCTCGGAGAGACGGCTCGCCAATACACAGCCCGCGGAGCCTGCTCCAACAACGATATAATCGTACGATCGTCGTTTCAATTTTTCGACCCTCCAGAGCGCGATGCTCGCACAAAGCAATGCAATGGCCCTGTCGTCAGAAGTAATCGATCATCAAGACTCAACAAGCCAGATGCCGTAGCGTTGAATGCGACGTCCTATGTGAATCGTCATTCGGATCGATTTCCACTTTGCAGGTTACGTTTCAGATGTAACGGAGCTTGGTTCCGGACGCCGAAACGGAAAGCTCCTCGGACAAGCCGTCCATAAGAGGAACGACCGCTCGCCGGTCAGTCGAGATGACGAAATGGAGGAAACTACCGGCGCATAACGAGCGCTGATCAATGGAGCTCGATGCGGACGCCTTTGGCGCCATTGAGCAGCCGCCTCAAATGATAGCTGGCGAGCGGATCATTGGCATGCGTTCCGACCAGTGCGGCGAAAGCCGGCATGGCGGCGGCGTCGCCCGACTCGAGCTTGGCAAAGGCGGTCGCATATTGCGCGGCGGCCGGCGCATCGAATTCCGCCGCCGATAAGGGCTCGTGGGCGCGCAACGGCTCGCTGCGTCCGCGCAGCACAAGATCGCCAACGGGGCGTCCCTTGAATTCCTGTGCCGCGCCTGCGACCGCGCCACTGACGCAGATCCGCGTGCCCAGCGCCTTGTTCGCCGCTTCCAGCCTGGCGGCGGTGTTGATCGTGTCGCCGTAGGCCGTGTAATCGAAGAAGCGGTTGCCGCCGAAATTGCCGACCAGCGCCGGGCCGGCGTGCACGCCGATCCGCGTGGCACCGAAATTCACGCCTCTCTGTTTCCAACGCCCGCGAAACGCCTCCGCCCATTCGTCGAGCGCCTGTGCGCAGGCGATGGCGCGGGTGGCGTAGTCGGGCTGGTCGCCGGGCGCATTGAACAGCACCTGGATTGCATCACCGATCACCTTCGCCACCGTTCCCTCATGCGCGAAGACGACATCCGTCAGGCCGCCGACATATTCGTTGAGCAGTTCCGCCAGCACCTCGGGTGCGGCCGTCTCGACGAGCGAGGTAAAGCCCGTGATATCGGTGAAGATCACGGCGACCTCGCGCCAGCGCACCTCCATGTCGTTGCCGGCGTCCCCGGCGGCAAGGCGCTTGGCGAGTTCGGGCGAGAAGTAGCGCGACAGCGAAGCGTGGGCGCGCTCCGCTTCCATCTGACGGCGGCGTGCCTCGCGCAGGATCTCGATGTGACGCATCGTCTTATCGATCGTCGTTTCCAGGTCGACGAAATCGATGGGCTTGGTCAGGAAGTCGAATGCACCGCGATTCATCGCGGTGCGTATGTTGCTCATGTCGCCATAGGCCGAGACGATGATGGTCGACTTCTTGTCCTCTGCCTCCTGCAGTCTCGCCAGCAGCGACAGGCCATCCATGCGCGGCATGGCGATGTCGGAAACCACAAGATCAACATGGGGATGCTGCTCGATCGACTGAAGGGCTTCAAGGCCGTCACGCGCGAAGACGAAGTTCACCAGCCCGTCGCGAATCTGCCGGCGGAATTTCTGGAGCACGAGCGCCTCCAGATCCGGCTCATCGTCGACTACGAGAATGGTGGCGGTCATGCGGATTGTCCCAGCCTCGCGTCGATCTCCTGGCGGACCTCACCGAAGTCGATCGGCTTGGTCAACAGGCCCTCCGCGCCTCGCTCCAGCGCCCTCTTGCGCGTCGCGGCGTCTCCGTAGGCCGTGATCATGACCACGGGAACGTCAGGCCGCCGGGCGCGGACCTCCGGCAGCATCTCGAGCCCGTTCATCCCGGGCATATTGATGTCGGAGAAAATCAGAATCAGCGAGTGCTCGCCGACGTCGGTGATGCGCCTCAAGGCTTCCGGCGCCGACCCGGCGAAATCCATCACAAAGCGCTGGGCGCGAAGATCACGGCGAAATTGCTGGCGGAACAAGGCCTCCACATCGGGCTCGTCATCCACCACCAGAACCATCACACTCACGGCTAACCTCTGTTACTATCCGAAAAATTGCTTCTGCGCGGCAGCAGGATGGTGAACTCGGTAAACTCGCCGGGCTCGGTCTCTACATTGATCGTGCCGCCATGCTGCTTCACGATGATGTCATGGCTCATGGAAAGTCCGAGGCCGGTGCCTTCCCCTGGCGGCTTGGTCGTGAAGAACGGGTTGAACATCTTCTCTTTTACCTCGGGCGGAATGCCGACGCCGTTGTCGCGGATCCGGATCTCGACGTATTCGCCACGGCTGAGTGTGCTGGCACTGACCTTCGGTTCAAATCCCGGACCATTTTCGCTGCCGCGCTTGGCGACCGCATAGAAGCCGTTGGAAATCAGGTTCAGCAGCACCCGAGTGATCTCCTGCGGGAACACCTCGATCGTGCCGGCGTCCGGATCGAGGTCGCGCCTGAGGGTAACGTTGAACTGCGGCTTCTCGGCGCGCGCGCCGTGATAGGCGAGGTTGAGACTCTCCTCGACCAGCGCGTTCACGTCGGTCGGCCGGTGGTCGCCGCCGCCCTCTCGCGAATGTAGGAGCATGTTCTGACGATGGAATCGGCGCGTTTGCCGTGCTGCACGATTTTTTGCAGATTGTCCTTCAGGAGCCCGCTCAGTTCATCTATCTCGCCGCGAATGCTGTCAGCGAGTGACGCTGATGCCAGCATATCGCTCAGCTCGCCCGTCAGTTCCGTGGAAAGTGCGGCAAAGCTCGCAGGCGCTTTCGACGATTGCCTTCAATGCCGGACCGACATCTGTCGGCGAGGAGGCAATCACCTTCAGGATGTTGGCGCTGCCGGTCTGATGGGTCAGGGCTTCCTGCAGATCGCGGGACTTGGCCTGCACTTCGTTGAACAGCCGCGTGTTTTCGATCGCGATCACGGCCTGATCGGCAAATGTCCTGAGCAGGGCGATCTGGTTGTCGGCGAACGCGCCCGCTTCGGCGCGCGAAACACCGATCGTGCCGATCGCAACGCCTTCGCGCAGCATCGGCACGACAATGATGCTTCGATATCCTCTGGCGCGTGCCATGTCCCTGACGATCTGGGGGACATCGGGTTCGGTTTCGATATCGGTGCGAAACGCGATGGTAGAGCTCTGCGCGACCCGGCTGTGAATTCCCGATGATGTAAGCGGGGTGGGGAATGAATTCTCTATCTCCCTGTCTCCGGCTTCGCTTCCAGCAGTACGAGCTGCGAGATGAAGCATGTCGCCGACAACGCGTGTGACAAGCCCCGTTTGGCCCCCGAGCAGCCGCCTCGCACTTTCGGCGATGGCGTCGAATACCGGCTGCACGTCGGTTGGCGAGCTCGCGATGACGTTGAGAATTTCGGCTGTCGCGGTCTGCCGCTCCAGCGCTTCCCTCGTCGCGTTGAACAGCCCGACATTCTTGATCGCGATCACGGCCTGGTCGGCGAAGGTCTGCAACAGCCGGACCTGGTGCGCGCCGAACGTGCCGGTCGCCCGGCGCGTGGTGATGATGATACCGATGACCTCGCCCTCGCTCACCAGCGGGGCGAACAACATGCTGCGATAGCCGCGTGCACGCGCGATGTCCCGTGCGGCCGGCTCGAGCTCAGTGTCGGGCAGTTGCGCGGCCGTACCGCCCGCCACGAGCTGGTAGGGCGGGAATTGAGCGAAGGGCATTGGAAACGCCGCCTGCAGCGCAAGGTCGCCGGCGGGATCGGTCGGGGTGAAGGCCGCCAGATGGGCGGCGCCGCTCGCATAGCGAAGCACCGCGGTGGAAAAGCCGCCGATCAGCCGGTTGGCGTTGGCCGCGATGGCCTCGAACACCGGCTGCACGTCGGACGGCGAGCTTGCCATCACATTCAGGATATCGGCGGTGGCGGTTTGCCGCTCCAGCGCTTCCCGTGTCTCGTTGAACAGACGCGCGTTCTCGATCGCGATCACGGCCTGATCGGCGAAGGTCTGCAGCAACTGCACGTGATCGGCGGCAAACGCGCCCGGCTCGGCACGCGTGACGCTGATCATGCCGACGGGCGCTCCCCTGTTCATCAGCGGCATGAACAAGACGCTGCGGAAACCGCGCAGCCTTGCCAGCTCCTTGTTCAGTTGCGGGACGTCGTCGGCCTCGCTGTCCGGAAATTGAACCGTCTTGCCACCGCGAACCAGGGCAAAGGTCGGAAAGTCCGCGATCTGTCGCGGGAATGATGATCTCAATCCTTCGTCCGCTGCGGGACTGATCGGCGTGTACGCCACCAGATGAAGCTCGTCGCCGATGAATTGGAGCACGGTCGCGGAGAAGGCGCCGAGCAGGCGCTTGGAGCTGGACGCGATGGCCTCGAACACCGGCCGGGCATCGGAGGGGGAGGCTGCGATGGTGCGCAGGATCGCGGCGCCCGCGCTCTGGCGATCACGCGCAACCGCAAGCTCGCTTTGCAGGCGTGCATTCTCGGCGGTGCCGGATCGCAATTGCTGCTCCAGCTCGTCGATCCTGCGCCTCAGCTCGGCGGTCATATCCTGGGAAAGCGCGGTCATTCGTGATCCGGTTCAGCACCGCTGCGCAAGCTGGCGCACTGCACGGCCGACGGAGGCCGGCCAGCCAAGGTTGCCGCATTATCACACCCCGCCCGGCCGGGGGCCAGTGCCCGCGGCGTGCCGGCATCTTCGCTCGAAAGCGCTCCGGTCACCTCACCTGGCGTTTTTCCAGCTTTCGGGCCAGGGTCCGGCGGTGCATGCCGAGCCGCCTTGCGGCTTCGGAAATGTTGAAATCGGTTTCGATCAGGGTCTGGTGAATGCGTTCCCATTCCAGGGTCTTGATCGAGGTGGGACGCGCGGCCACTTCGACATCGGCGTTGCCCTCGGCCTTGCGGAAGGCGGCTTCGATGTCGTCAGTGTTGGACGGCTTGGCGAGATAGTGGCAGGCGCCGAGCTTGATGGCTTCCACCGCGGTGGCGATGCTGGCAAATCCGGTCAGCACCACGATCAGCATCTCGGGATCGTGCACATGCAGCGCTTCCACGCAGGCCAGCCCCGAGGCGCCGCCCAGCTTGAGGTCGACCACGGCATAGCCGGGCGTTTTCTCTTCAAGCACTTCCCGGACCTCGTCGAGCGAGGCCGCTACGACGACCTGATAGTCGCGCCGCTCGAACGAACGTTTGAGGGTGCGGGCAAAGCCCTCGTCGTCCTCCACGATCAAAAGCAGCCGTTCATCCGTCAAGGCTGCCTCCGATCGCAAGCGTTGCCAGGGGCAGTTCGAGGCTGATGGTTGCGCCTCCCTCTGCATTGTTTCGCGCCGTCACGACCCCGCCGAGCTTGCGCACGACGTTAACGACCAGGAACAGGCCGAGGCCGCTTCCCGGGCGTCCCTTGCTCGACTGGTAGGGCTTGCCCAATTGCGCCAGCATTTCCGGCGCAAAGCCCGGTCCGCGATCGGTGACCGACAGGACGAGCCGGTCGTCGGCGCGCTCGGCCGCGAGCTCGATCCAGTCGCGCGACACCTCGGCGGAATTGTCGAGGACGTTGAAGATCGCCTGCTTGAGCGCGACCTCGGAGACAACAGGCAGGTCGGCGCCGAACTCGTTCCGGAAGTACAGCGTGGCGGACGGGCGCGTGGTGCGCCACTCCTGGACCAGCGCCGCGAGAAATGCAGTCACAGTGGTCGGCGACGATTCTTCGCCGCGCGCCTCGCCGGCCGAGACGAGAATACCCGTGACGATCGACTTGCACCGTTGCAGCGACGTCTCCATCTCGAAGAGATCGTCCGAGAGCTCCGGATTCGATGTGAGGGCCGGCATGCGGCGCCAGTCGCTCAGGATCACCGACAGCGACGCCAGCGGGGTGCCGAGCTCATGCGCCGCCCCGGACGCAAGCAGGCCCATCCGGACGATGTGATCCTGCTCGGCGGCATGCTGGCGCAGCGCGGCCAAATTCGCATCGCGTTTCCGCAGGTTGCGGTTGATGCGCGTCACGAACACCACGAGCAGGACGGCATTGAGCGCAAAGCCGATGAACATGCCGGCAACATGAAGGCTGAACGGATCGCTGAAGCCGTACTGCGGCAGCCCGAGCGGGCGATGGGCGACGGTCAGCCCGGCGAAGCTCAAACAGGCCAGTCCGACCAGCGACCAGGTCGAGCGGGCGTCGAGCAGGACCGCGCCGAGGGTCACCTGCAGAAGGTAGAGCGATGTGAACGGATTGGTCGCCCCGCCGCTCAGATAGAGCTGGCCGGTCAGTGCGGCGACGTCGAGCATCAGCGCGAGGAGGAGTTCGCGATTGTTGATTTCCGCCCGATACCGTACCCAGACCAGGCTCAACAGGTTGAGCGCCACGAGGGCTGCGATCACGCCGGCCATCGGCAGGATCGGCAGCGCAATGCCCAGCCACCGGTCGACGAACGCGATCGTCACGATCTGGCCGATCACCGCGGTCCAGCGGAGCTGGATCAGCAGCGCCATGTTCTTGCGGTTGGTCGTGTCGTCGGTCGATTTTGGAGCATCCAGCGCGACCGGGGCCGTGCCGGCGCCGGCCCTGGCCGGCAGCGTCATGGCCTCGTCCGCCGTTTTCCCGTGGTCATGCTGATCCGATATGCGCTCGAGCATCTGGGCCCGTCTTGCGAGATAAATTGCGTGCGGCGGCCACCAGGCTCCGCACGGCATCGCGCCGCGCATCGAAGTCGCGGACATGGTCCCTGCCGCGCAAAGCGCGCAGGAGTGCAGCCGCCAGCATAATGGCCATGGCGAACCATGTCAGCGCGTAAATCAGGTGGTTGTTCGGGAACCTGACCACGGTTAGCCCGCCGATCGGGTAGCCGCCGGGATTGGGGGCCGCGTCGGCATCGATGAAGAATGGCGCGACCTGCGACAGTCCGCGCGCTGTGGCGATCGCAGCGACATCGCGCGAGTACCAGCGGTTTGCCGCCGGGTCGTTCGTGCGCAGGAAGGCCCCCTTTGGCTCGGTGATCCGCAGCAGGCCGGTGATGCCCACCGTGCGGGGCGGATTTCCCTCGCGCCGCGTTGAAGGATCTCGCCGCTCCGGGGGAACAAAGCCGCGATTGACCAGGACCGTGGCTCCGTCCGTCGTCTGCAGTGGCGTCAGGACCCAGAAGCCGCGGCCATAGTCGGTCACGGCCGCCACCAGCGTCTCGCGCTCATGCAGGAAATGGCCGCTGACGGTCACGCGCCGGTATTCGTCGCTTGACGCGGTGATCGCGTGCCACGACGAGGGCGAGGGCAGCGGCTGAGGGGCTGCATGCTGGCGCTGCTCGACCCGGTCGATCAGCGCCAGCTTCCACGTCCTGCGCTCAAGCTGCCACACGCCGAGCGCGGTCAGCGCGACGACGCCCAGCGCCGCGAGGGCGACCAGCAGCAGCGAGAGGGCAGATGGGCGCGCCGTCACTGCATGGTGCTCATGTCATGCCCCGGCATCATGTTGACGTTGAGGTGATGCATGACCCACAGCGTTCCGGTCAGCCCGATCACCACCATGATGATGGTGAAGATCAGCGCCATCATGGTCCAGCCGCCCTCGGAGCGGGTATTCATGTGCAGAAAATACACCATGTGGACCACGATCTGGATCGCCGCCAGCGCCGTGATGGCAAGCCCGGTGAGCTGCTTGTCTCCGAGCGCGCCGCTCATCACCAGCCAGAACGGGATGGCGGTGAGGATGACGGAGAGGCCGAAGCCGATCAGGTAGCTTTCGCGCGAGCCGCCGGCATGGTGCTCGCCCTGTCCGTCTGCAGGATGTGCGTTGGGTGCGGGTTGCAGGGAGTGAGTATCGGCTTTCATCGGAGCATTCCCATCAGGTAGACAAAGGTGAACACGCCGATCCAGACCACGTCGAGGAAGTGCCAGAACATGCTGAGGCACATCAGCCGCCTGCGGTTGGCCTCGATCAGGCCATAGCGGGCGACCTGCACCATCAATGTCACCAGCCAAACCAGGCCGAAGGTGACGTGCAGGCCGTGGGTGCCGACCAGCGTGAAGAAGGACGACAGGAAGGCGCTGCGCTGTGGCGTCGCGCCCTCGTGAATCATGTGGGCGAATTCGAACAGCTCAATGCTGATGAACGCCAGGCCAAACAGCCCGGTCACCACCAGCCAGGCCTGCATCGCACGGACGCGCGACTTCTCCATCGCCAGCATCGCGAAACCATAGGTGATCGACGACAGCAGCAGCATCGACGTGTTGACCGCCACGAGTGGGAGGTCGAACAGATCCTTGGGCGCCGGACCCGCCGCGTAGTTGCCGCCGAGCACGCCAAAGGTGGCGAACAGCATCGCGAAGATGAGACAGTCGCTCATCAGGTAGATCCAGAAGCCGAGCATAGTGCTCGCGCCTTCGGGATGATCGTGCTCGTCGACGACGTAGAAGACCGGTTCGGAGCTTTGTGGAGGGACGACGGCGAGTGTCATGACTTGGCTCCAGCGGCAAGCACGTGCGTGCGCGCATCCTCCACCCGGACGACCTCATCGGCCGGGATGTGATAGTCGCGGTGATAGTTGAAGGTGTGGCCGATCGCGACCGCGAGCAGGCCGATGAAGCTCACCGCGGCCAGCCACCAGATGTACCAGATCAGGCCGAACCCCATCGCCGTGGCCAGCGCGGCGAGGATGACGCCCGTGCCGGTGTTGCTGGGCATGTGGATCGGCTTGAACCCGGTGAGCGGACGCCGATAGCCGCGGCGCTTCATGTCCCACCAGGCGTCGTTGTCATGGACGACGGGGGTGAAGGCGAAGTTGTAGGCCGGCGGCGGCGACGACGTCGCCCATTCCAGCGTGCGGGCATTCCAGGGGTCGCCGGTCACGTCCTTCAGCGCTTCGCGCTTGAGCACGCTGACTGCGATCTGCACCAGGAAGGAGATGATGCCGAGGAAGATCAGGAAGGCGCCAATGCCGGCGATGACGAACCAGATCTGCAGGCTTGGGTCATCGAACACCCGCAGGCGGCGGGTGACGCCCATCAGGCCGAGCACGTAGAGCGGCATGAAGGCGAAATAGAAGCCTGTCACCCAGAACCAGAACGACAGCTTGCCCCAGAACGGATCGAGCCTGAAGCCGAACGCCTTCGGAAACCAGTAGGCGATGCCGGCAAATGCGCCGAACACCACGCCGCCGATGATCACGTTGTGGAAATGCGCGACCAGGAACAGGCTGTTGTGCAGGACGAAGTCGGCCGGCGGTACCGCCAGCAGCACGCCGGTCATGCCGCCGAGCACGAAGGTGAACATGAACGCGACCGTCCACATCATCGGCAATTCGAAGCGAATGCGGCCGCGATACATCGTGAACAGCCAGTTGAACATCTTCGCTCCCGTCGGGATCGAGATGATCATGGTGGTGATGCCGAAGAAGGAATTCACGCTGGCGCCCGAGCCCATCGTGAAGAAGTGATGCAGCCAGACCAGATAGGACAGGATGGTGATGACGACGGTGGCGTAGACCATCGAGGTGTAGCCGAACAGGCGCTTGCCGGAGAAGGTCGAGGTCACCTCGGAGAAGATGCCGAACGCCGGCAGCACCAGGATGTAGACCTCGGGGTGGCCCCAGATCCAGATCAGGTTCACGTACATCATCGGGCTGCCGCCGAAGTCGTTCGTGAAGAAGTTGGTGCCGATGTAGCGATCGAGCGACAGCAGGGCCAGCACCGCCGTCAGCACCGGGAAGGAGGCGACGATGAGGACGTTGGTGCACAGCGAGGTCCAGGTGAACACCGGCATCCTCATCATCGTCATGCCGGGCGCACGCAGCTTGACGATGGTACAGATCAGGTTGATGCCTGATAGCGTCGTGCCGACGCCGGCCACCTGCAGCCCCCAGATGTAGTAATCGACGCCGACGTCAGGACTGTAGCCGATATTCGACAGCGGCGGATAGGCGAGCCAGCCGGTGCGGGCGAATTCACCGACGAACAGCGAAATCATCACCAGCACCGCGCCGCCCACCGTCATCCAGAAGCTGAAATTGTTCAGGAAGGGGAATGACACGTCGCGCGCGCCGATCTGCAGCGGCACCACATAGTTCATCAGCCCGGTGACCAGCGGCATGGCGACGAAGAAGATCATGATCACGCCATGGGCGGTGAAGATCTGATCGTAGTGGTGGGCGTTGAGATAGCCTTCGGAGCCGCCAAAGGCGATCGCCTGCTGCAGGCGCATCATGATGGCGTCGGCAAAGCCGCGCAGCAGCATCACGATGCCGAGGATCATGTACATGATGCCGATGCGCTTGTGGTCGACGGTGGTGAACCACTCGCGCCACAGATAGCCCCACAGCCGGAAATAGGTGACGGCGCCGAGCAGGGCGACGCCGCCCAGCGCCACGACGACGAAGGTGCCGACGACGATCGGTTCATGCAGCGGCAGCGATTCCAGTGTCAGGCGGCCGAAAATCGCTTTGGCGAGGGAGGAAGTATCGAACATGCGGCGCTCTTTAGGAGTCTGATTTCGGACGCGGTCCGAGAAGAAGGGAACTTGAGGATGGATTGGCGGGCGAGAACAGCGGACGCTTGAGGCCGGCCCCGCGCAGTGGCGTCGTGTCGAACGGGACGGTGCTCTCCGGCTCGGATTGCCCCTTCAATTCGTCGACCGAGCAGATGCCCGCCACGTAGGTCGGCTCGGGCCCGAACACGGCGCCGCGGCGGGCATATTTGTCGTAAGTCAGCGGCAGCGTGTTGTTCAGTCCTTCGCGACCAAGCCCACCCTTGGCGTCGATCGCCATCATCTCGCTCGCGCACATCTTGCCGGGCTCGACGCACATGTTGACGATGGCCTTGAACAGGTCGCCATCGACCGAGCCATAGCGGCGAACCGGCTCGTTGGCGCTCGGACGTTCGAGCACGAGATATTCGTTGCGGCCGAGCATGTCGCCGCTTGCCTTCACCTTCGCGATCCATTTGTCGAAGTCGGCCGTCGTCAGGCTATGGAACGAGAAGTACATCCCGGAGAAGCCAGCGCCGCTGTAGTTGGCGGAGAAGCCTTTGTAGACGCCGGGCTTGTTGGTCACGGCGTGCAGCTTCGTCTCCATGCCCGGCATGGCGTAGACCTGGCCTGCCAGCGCCGGAATGTAGAAGGAGTTCATCACGGAGGAGGCCGTGATGCGGAAACGAATCGGGCGGTCGACGGGGGCTGCAAGCTCGTTGACGGTCGCGACGCCGTACTCCGGATAGATGAACAGCCATTTCCAGTCGAGCGCGACCACCTCGACATTGAGCGGCTTGTCCTGGGCCTCGATCGGGCGATCGGCGTCAATGCGGCCAAGCGCGCGGTAGGGGTCGAGCAGGTGGGTGGCCATCCAGGTCAAAGCGCCCAGGCAGACGATGATCAGGAGCGGCGCCGACCAGATGACGAGCTCGAGCTGGGTGGAATGGTCCCAATCGGGCTCATAACGGGCTGATGTGTTCGACTGCCGGTAGCGCCAGGCGAACAGCGCGGTCAGCGCCATCACCGGCAGGACGATCAAGAGCATCAGAACGGTGGAGATCACGACCAGGTCGCGCTGTTGCACGGCCACGTCGCCGGCCGGGGCGAGCACGACAAAATCGCAACCTGAAAGAGCGGCTGCGAGTGGCAGCAACGCAAGAATCCTCAAGACACGCACGGTGGAACCTTGTTGGAAATTTCCTATGTGAAACAGGGGGTAGCTGCGATGCAACAAGGAGGACATTGGACAATTTGTCCAATGTTGCAGTGCGCAATGGCGGCTCAAACAGCGCCTTTGAGGTCGCTAACGGCAAGACCGCCTGGCGGCCGCCTCAATCAAGAACGGCATAAGGCATAAGGCGCGATGGCGATGACACAGGCCCCTGCAATGGCTCACGGCCACCCGATGACGGCAGGTCACGAACCGGCGCGCCCCGGGGAGATCGCCATCGGCGTCATCATCGGCCGCACGTCCGAATTCTTCGATTTCTTCGTCTATGCGATCGCGTCAGTGATCGTGTTTCCGCGCCTGGTGTTCCCATTTGCGAACGAACTGACCGGGACACTTTATTCTTTCGGCATCTTCGCGCTTGCCTTCGTGGCGCGTCCGCTCGGGACCGTCATCTTCATGACGATCGACCGCCACTACGGTAAGAGCGCGAAGCTGATCATCGCGCTGTTCCTCTTGGGGACTGCGACCGTCGCACTCGCCTTCCTGCCCGGCTACGACACGATCGGCGTGGCCGCGATCTGGCTGCTGGCGCTGGCGCGCGCCGTGCAGGGCCTGGCCTGGGGCGGGGCCTGGGACGGTCTTGCCTCGCTGCTCGCTATCAATGCGCCGCGGCATCACCGCGGCTGGTACGCCATGGTGCCGCAGCTCGGCGCGCCGCTTGGACTGATCGTGGCGAGCGCCCTGTTCGCGTTCTTTGCCGGCAACCTGTCCGCGGAAGATTTCTTCGACTGGGGCTGGCGCTACCCGTTCTTCGTCGCGTTCGCGATCAACGTGGTCGCCCTGTTCGCGCGGCTGCGCATGGTGGCGACCCCGGAATATGATTCGGCATTCGAAAGCCGCGAACTGCAGCCGGCCCGCATCGTCGATACGGTTCGGGACGAGGGCCGTAATATCCTGCTCGGCGCCTTCGCGCCGCTGGCGAGCTTTGCGCTGTTCCACATGGTCACGGTGTTTCCGCTCTCCTGGGTGTTCCTGTTCACCCGCGAAAGCCCGGTGCGGTTTCTCATCATCGAGATGATCGGCGCCGCGTTCGGCGTCGTCGCGATCGTGGCTTCGGGAGTGATCGCCGATCGCGTCGGCCGAAAGTTACTGCTGACCGGTTCGGCGATCGCGATCGCGGTCTATAGCGGCTTCGCCCCGCAACTGCTCGATGCCGGCGCCGTCGGTGAAACGATCTATATGGTGCTCGGCTTCATTCTGCTGGGCCTGTCTTTCGGCCAGTCTTCGGGAGCGATCGCCTCCAGCTTCGCGCCGATGTACCGCTACACCGCCTCGGCGCTGACCTCGGACCTCGCCTGGCTGTTCGGCGCCGGGTTTGCGCCGCTGGCCGCGCTCTTGCTCGCGACCCATTTCGGCCTGATCTCCGCTGGCGCCTATCTCTTGTCCGGCGCGGTGTGGACGCTGCTGGCGCTCTGGCTGAGCGGGCTGCGCGAAAACATCATCGAGTAAGGGGAAGCGCATTTCGGTTCTGATTGAATCAGAACCGAAGCTCCAGACCCTTGTTTTGACGCGTTTTCTGCGCAGATAAGTGTACGCAATCTGCGTAAACTTGATTGCTACGCGAACCGGGATCCACCCTCGGATCAAGTCCGAGGGCATGCTTCGCTCGAAAACGCTTCGCTATTCCACCACGATCTTCACGCGATCGCGAGGCTTGACCTGGGCGTGGGCGTCCAGCCCGTTGAGGACGCGGAAGCGCTCGGCGGGGTGGTCGACGCCGCCCATGCGGTGCGAGAGCGATTCCACGGTGTCGCCGGGCTGCACGGTGATGACCTTGATGCGCAGCGGGCGCGCGGCCTGGATTTCCTCGAGCGTCAGGCGCCGGAACGAATTGACGGTCTCGCGCGCATTGCGCTCGCTCTCGGTCGTCTTCTGCTTGGCCGCGAAGATGAAGCGATAGACGTCGCTGCCGAAGCGCAGCGCGTAGACCTTGAACTGCCATTGGTCGCCCCGCGCGGTGGCGGACGCCGCCGGGAAGCCGTTGACGGTGATATCCTCTGTGGAAGCCTTGTCGACGCCTTCCATCCAGCCGGAGTTGAGATAGTCGCCGAGCGACTGCTCCGCCGGCACCCGCACCACGTCGAACCGCATCGCCTGCGAGCCGCCTTCGCGCACGCCGATCACCGCCTGCGCAGTGTTGTCGAGCGTGAAGTTCTCGGGTGCCTGGAAGGTGAAGGCGAGCTTGGGGTGCAGGAAGCGGCGGCCGCGGACGAAACCTTCGCTCGGATCTTCGCCGTAGACGATGTTGTCGATCGCGGCGAGATAGGTCTCGCGGTCGCGCTCGGCACCTTCGGGCGCCGTATACTGCCGCGCCGCGGCCTGCGCATTGGAGACGCGTTCGGGCGTTGCCGGATGCGAGGACAGGAAATCCTGCGCGCGCGGATCGAACGAGGTCTTGCCGACCTTCAGCGCCGCATTGCGCTCCATCGCGGTGAGGAAGCGCGAGGCGCCATAGGGGTCGAAATGCGCGCGCGCGGCGATGCCGACGCCGATGCCGTCGGCCTCGAATTCCTGCTGGCGCGAGAAGCTCGCCATCGTGAGCTTGGTCTTGGCCAGGGCCAGCGCAGTGAGGTCGGGATCGTTGCTCATGTCGGTGACGACACGCGTCACCACCGCCGCCTGCCGCGCCTGGTCTTCACGGATGGAGGCGTGCTTAGCCAGCACATGCGCCATCTCGTGGCTCAGCACGGACGACAACTCCGAGGTGTCGCTGGCGAGCGCGATCAGGCCACGCGTGACATAGAGCTGTCCGGTCGGCAGCGCGAAAGCGTTCACCGCGCCGGAATTGAGGATCGTCACCTTGTAACCCTGGTCGGGACGGTCGGACGCGGCGACCAGCCGATCGACTGTCTTGCTGATCAGGCCTTCCAGCTTTGGGTCGTCATAGGCGCCGCCATAGGTGGCAAGGATCCGCTCATGCTCGCGTTCGCTCGCCGGCGTCTGCGCCACCGTGGGCTTCGGCTTTGCCGGTTGGGGCGTCGCGACCGGAGCTGCGGTTTCGAACCGGCCGATGCCGAGGTTGCCGCAGGCGGACAGAAGGGTCGCCGCGCACAGGAGCGCCAGCGCAGCCGAAAGGCCGCGGCCCGTCCTGTCCCGCCGTCCCACACCCTCAATCACGTCAGCTACTCTCAAGCTGCCGGAAGATATCATGGTCCGACCGGCCGAATCATGACCCCATCCCTGTTTGCGCCCTGTTTGCGCATGATCTCTTGGAAGAACGAGCCTCCACGTCCCGGATCATGCTCTCATCTGTTTGCTTGAGCACGATCTTTTCGGAGAACCGCTTCCCCTTTTCATGCCCTTAGTTCCCGCCAAGCACTTCCAACTGCCCCACCCGGAGCAGTTCGATCCGTGGCCCGTTGCGCGCTTCGACCCAGCCGCGGACACGAATCCGTCGATTTTCCAGGGACTTAGGCGCAAGCCCGGCCGCCTCGAGCGCGGGGATCATGCGCCTTGGAATAGTCACAGCAAAGTCCCGTGTCCAGTTCCGGCCAAAGTTGAGGTAGGTGGTTGCTCCCGCCTGACGGACGGACAAAACCTTCCCCTCGACCACCGCAAAGCGCCCGATCCCCGCCAAAATATCGCCCGGACTTTCCGCGTTTTTTATGGCGGAGGCGTCGGCCCAAGTTCCCCTTTTGGCCTGCCTCGCCTCGGCCTCGGCCGCAAGCAACAGGGTGGCGCAATCCTGGTTCGAGACATCAGGCGATACCATCGCCTGTCCCTGCTTCAATAGTTCGCTTTGTACGGCCGCGTCGGACCCCGAGACAAAGACGAAGGCCGCCTGGCGTCCATAGCGGTCCGGCACGTCGTCCTCGCCCTGCAGCGAGATGTCGCGTCCCATCACCAGCGCCGACAGGGCTGCGGCCCCTTTCTGCCGGTCCGCAATCTCGATGCCGGCGAGGCGGATCTCGCGGCCGTCTTCGAGGCGAAAGCTGCGCGCGTCGGTCACGGACACGACCCGGCCCTCGCCCTGGGCTTCGAAAGCGCATCCCGCCGCGCGGGCCGAATCGGTTACCACTGTACTGATGAGGCACAACAGCAACATTTGTGCGCAAAATTTCGTGTGATGCGCTGTCACTTTGTGGCCCCGTGTCATGACGCCGCTGCTAGCCGACTGAATTAGGACATGATTTTCCGCAACGACGTCGGTCTCCGTCCGACACTATCCCCGGGGCATTTTGACTTGAGGCCGATTGCGAGCATAAGTAGCACCCCATCGGCGGGGACCAGCAATGAAGCCGGAGCGCTGGGTTTCGCGCAAGCCAGTCTTGCCGCGCGTCCCGGCACAACAGGAAAGATAAGTGCTGCATGAACTCGTTTTTTCGGCGGCAGTTGACCGATTACGTTGAATACCATCGTGACCCCTGGAATTGCGTGATGCATGTGTTCGGCATCGTGTTCCTGTTTCTGGCGGCCATTCTCCCCCTCAGCCTGTTGTCCTTCACCCTGTTCGGAGTTGAGGTCAGCGCGGCCGTGATCGCCGTGCTGCCGGTCCTGTTCTATTGGTTTTTGCTCGATCTTGCGCTTGGCGCCGGAATCTTTTGCGGGGCTGTCGCTCTGCTGTCACTGGCCGCCTGGATCGTCGGTCATGTGACCACCACCGGCCTGTGGTCGCTTACGGCGGTCCTCCTGGTCGTAGGAGTCGCCTCGCAGGTCATTGGACACCAGGTGTTCGAGCGCAGGAAGGCCTCGATGGCCGACCACCCCACGCACCTTCTGCTCGGACCGATGTTCGTGATGGCGAAATTATTCATCGCGCTGGGCTTCCGGCGCGATCTCGCGAGTATTATCCAGCCTCCGCAAGATTCCCTGTCGTATTCCCAGTAGCTCCAGCCGTACTGCGTCCCACCGCATGACACGAATCCTGGTTACAGGCGGTAACGGCTTCATTGGCAAGCACCTGGTCGCAGCGCTTGTCGCGCAAGGCAGCGACGTGCGTGTGCTTGATCTGCAGCCGCCGTCGCGAGCGTTGCCGAAGGTCGAGTATGTCAAGGGATCGGTGCTCGACCGCGACCTCGTACACAGCGCCATCGACGGCGTCGACGAGGTCTATCACCTTGCCGGGCTGCCCGGGATGTGGCTGCCGCGGAAGGCCGATTTCCACGACGTCAACTGTGGTGGCACCGAGGTCGTGATCGGGACCGCGTGCAAGCGTGGCGTGAAGCGGCTCCTGCACTGCTCCACCGAATCAATCCTGTTCCGCGCCTCGCGATCGGACGATCGCCTGGCCGACGATGCGCTATTGCCCGACAACATGCCGGGGCCCTATACGCGCTCGAAAATGCTCGCCGAACGCTACGCGATGCAACAGGCGACATCCGGATATCCTGTCGTCATCGGCTGCCCGACGATGCCGATCGGGACCCACGACCACAATTTCACGCCGCCGACGGAGATGCTCCGGCTGTTCCTGAACCAGCGCGTGCAGCTCTATCTGGACTTCGTCGTGAACCTGGTTGACGTGCGCGATGTCGCGGCAGGGCTGATCCTCGCCATGGAACGCGGGCAGTTCGGACATCGCTACATTCTCGGCGGCGAAGGCATCGCGCTGAAGCAGGTGCTGCGGATCATGTCGCATGTCCGGGGCCGCCGCACGCCGCGCCTTGCGATGAATGGCCGCCTCGCCGAGATCACCGCGGGCCTTCTGGAGTTCGTTGCCGATCGCGTGACCCATCGGCCGCCATCTGGCACCGCTGAAGGGGTGCGGATCGCGCGGCGGGCAGAGGCGCTGTCGATCGAAAAAGCGCAGCGTGAACTCGGCTATGCGCCCGGGCCAGTCGAGCCCGTGCTTCGCGAAACCATTGCGCATCTGCTTGGCTCCGGTCACAATCAGGCGGAATGGGAACCGGCGTCGAGCCCGGGCGCCCAATCGTTCAATACCACGCGCCGATTTGGCGTCTGATCCAATCGCCTGATACGGTTGCAATATGTCGCAAGACCCTGGTCAATGGTTCGCGTTTGTCTGGAGCGGGTGGACCGCCACCTGGCCCACCCAATTGCTCGCCATCATCTGGATTCTGTGGGTCACGAGCTGGGTCGTGGCGTCGGTGTGGTCCGGCCAGACCAAGAAGCATGTCATGACCTCGGAGTCGCTGAGGTACCGCATCCCCATCCTCCTGGGCGCGATCCTGTTCCTGCCGTGGACCGGAAGGATCCTGGGTGAAAAGCCGCTGTGGCAGTTCGGCAGCCTCGGCATCTATGTGATGGCGGTCCTGACGCTTGCCGGAATCTCCTTCACGTGGTGGGCGCGAATCCACCTCGGACGGTTCTGGTCGAACGCTATCACGCACAAGGAGGGCCACCACGTCATTGACACCGGGCCGTATGGCCTTGTGCGCCACCCGATCTATACCGGCCTGATCGCAGGAATGCTGGTCACCGGCATTGCCGTCGGGACGGTGACGGCGATCCTCGGGGCAGTGCTGATCTCGCTTGGCATGGCGCAGAAGGCCCGCATGGAGGAGGTATTCCTCAGCGCCGAACTCGGCGCGGAGGAATATGGCGCCTATCGCCGGCGCGTTCCGATGCTGATCCCGTTCATGCCGGCCGGCTAGCGCAGGATGGTTTCTGCCTAAATCGGTGTGCCGTAGCCCGGGTGGAGCGTCGGCGTAACCCGGGACATCTGCTTCAGCGTTTGCGAGTGGCCCCGGGTTTGCGCGTTCCGCTCCACCCGGGCTACGTGCAGAAATCCGTCACCGTGGTCGCGGCGAGGACTTCTCGCCCGAAGCCTGGCCCCGCGAAGAGCGGGGAGCGGGACTTGTCGGTCGCTTTGCCGGCTCCGCAGCCGTCGCTGTCGTGGCGGGCTGCTGTGCGACCGGCATCAGGTGACGCGGAATGACGATGCGCTGACCGGCGGTCAGCGGGGCGTTATCCGGTAGCTGATTGGCCTGGGTGAGCGCCCACGGCGGGACGTGGTTCGCCGTGGCGAGGCTCTGCAAGGTGTCGCCTGCGCGGGCGAATTGCGGAATGCCGCTATCCCATAGCTCCAGCGGAGCGTCCGCTGGAACGATGTAGCGCAGCGGCGCCGTCTCGCCCTTGACCTGCATCGGTGTCGTCCCGAGTTGCACGACCGCATTCACCAACTGGTCGTGGATGGTGTCCATCTTGTCGATGTTGATGTGGGTGACTTCCGAGTGATCCTTCAAGTCGTAGCTTGCATAGTGGCCCTGATAGCCTGTCTCCGCGACGACATCGCCGCCCCCCAGCACGCTGTCGGACATGAAGATATTGATGAAGCGCTCGACATTGAGCGGCACTTTCCCCGTTGCGTGCGCCGGATCGATGGCGACAATCAGGTTGACCGGGATATTTTCCTGCTGCAGGACCTCCGCGAATATCACGGAGCAGAGTCCGCCCATCGAGTGCCCAATCAGGACGATCGGAAGAGGATCCTTTTTGTATTCGCGGATCGCCTTCGCGGCGATGAGCCGGCAGATGGTAAACTCGTAGACGTCGGCCTGGACGCCGACCTCCTCGAGGCGGCTGGTCAGTTGATCCATGCCGCGCGAAAAAATCGGGCCCATTGCGCCGCGAAACAGATAGGCGCGCACGCGTGGAGTCGGCGGGGGCTGTTCCGGGGCAGGCGGCGGCGGTGCCGCCACCGCAGCGGCGGTATTGGCCTGCTTTGCGGCGGGAGCCGCGAGTGTGAAATTGCAACCAGCCGACCAGACGCAGGCGATAAGCATCGCCCGGAACACAATGGCCATAACCGGCTTCGGATTGATCATGCGCCTTCCGCCTGTGGTTTCGGCGCGCAGATACGCCGGCTCTCGATCGCCGGCAGGCCACTTGCCCGCGTTCAGGATGGACTATCGCGCAGGAATTGGCAGAATTGCGGCGCAACCAATGCGCCGCAATTCGATCGGCCCAGGATCAGTTGCGAGCAGCAGCCGCGCTGGCCGCCCGTGGTGGTGCGGCGACGCTTGCCTCACTCGGCTGCCGTCGCCTCGTCGGCGATGCCGGACTCGGTCGACCAAAGACGACGGCGTCAATCTCGCCGATCACCTTCTGCTGCATGATCTGGTTCTTTTCGATCGTCAGGTGCCCGACACCGGGCACGCTCGCCACATTGACGTTCTCCAGCGTGCCCTGGAAGCCCCTGGTCCTTTCGACCGGCGTGCCGGCGCCGTTGGCGACGTAGAAATTGACGTATCGTCCGACGCGTCCGGAAAGGCTGGTGTGGAACACCGAGTCCAGCCCGATTGCGAGCTTCACGGGAACGCCGAGCTGGTCCAGCCTCGCGACCATGTCGGGCAGGGAGGTCGCGCCCGAGGAGTGGCCGACCAGGATGATGGTCTTGGTCTTGCCGCTTCGGTATTCGGCCGCGGCCTCGTTGGCGAGCGACGACCAGAATACGTAATTGCTGATGGTCACCTGGATGCCCTGGCCCTGCAGCTTGGCGGCAATTTGATCCAGTCCCAGCGAGAAGATGTTCAACACCCCTCGGAGCATATAGACGTGCGCGGTGGAGGCGCGAGCGGCCGCCGATTCCGGCGCAGCCTGCGCCGGGCTTGCGACGACCGGAAGCAGCAGCAACAGCGCGGTCGCGATGGCGCGCAGCCGCGGAGACAAATGCCGGCCGACCAGTCCAGTGTGGCCGCGATATGCGTTCATGGCTCCTCCTCGAAGCGCTACCGGATATTGCCGATGACCGTAACCCCGGCGCGCTCGCAACCGCAACAAAAGCGGTACGCGTAGCGTGGCTTTACTGTTGCGGCGTGTCTCGGGAGCAACACGATCTGCGGGATTCGTTAATGTTTGTCGTGAGCTAGGGGAATGGCGGGAACTTGGCGAGAACATGGCGACCGTCGGGAGGCAAACGAAATTAGCGGCCGGGCACGCGCTTTTGATTGCGGCATATCCGGCGCGCTTACGGGCTCGATTTGCAAGCCGCTGCTTGGGGCGGCGATCCGCGGTCAAAGCGCTGCCTGGTCCGGCCGCCGCGACCACAAACTTCGATGAACATCGAGATATTTCGTGCGGCTGACAACGCCGAAGATCATTCCGCTTAGCGGAAAACCAAAGATGGATTCATGCGTTGCCGCGGCTTGCTGCCATCAATCCCATGCGGCATGATCGCGCCGCAAAATGGTAGACCACAGTCAATGTGGCTGACGAACCGGGAGGGCTTCATGAAACGAATTCTGTCAGGCGCGTTCGCCTGCATGCTGGCGGTCTCGGCCACCGCGGCGCTGGCGCAAAGCAAGCCGCCGCCGCTCAAGATCGGCGGCATCCTCGACATGTCGAGCCTCTACGCCGACATCACCGGCCCCGGCAGCGAAGCCGCCGCCAAGATGGCGGTGGAGGATTTCGGCGGCGAGGTGCTGGGGCGCAAGGTCGAAGTCGTCGTCGGCGACCATCTCAACAAGGCCGACCTCGCCGCGAACATCGCGCGCGATATGCTCGACAACCAGGGCGTCGAGATGATCTTCGACGTCGCGGCTTCCGCCACCGCGCTTGCCGCGGGCGAGATCGCCAAGGCGCGGGGCAAGATCATCATCTTCAACGGCCCCGGCTCGATCCGCCTCAGCAACGAGGCCTGCGGGCCCTACACCGTGCACTATGTGTTCGACACCTTCGCGCAGGCCAATGTGACGGGTCTCGCGGCGGTGAAGTCCGGCCTCGACACCTGGTTCTTCCTGACCGCCGACTACGCCTTTGGGCAGGATCTCGAGAAGGACACGACCAATGTCGTGGTCAAGACCGGCGGCAAGGTGCTGGGCAGCGTGCGCCATCCGCTCAACACATCGGATTTCTCGTCCTTCCTGCTGCAGGCGCAGGCCTCGAAGGCCAAGGTGGTCGGGCTTGCCAATGCCGGCGGCGATACCATCAACGCGATCAAGCAGGCGGCCGAATTCGGCCTGGCCAAGAGCGGCCAGAAACTCTCGCCGCTGCTCGCCTTCGTCACCGACATCGACAGCGTCGGGCTCGACACAGCGCAGGGGCTGCTGCTTGCCGAAGCCTTCTATTGGGACCTGAACGACGATACCCGCGCGTTCACCAAGCGCTTCATGGAGCGCACCAAGCGCGTGCCGACCTCGGCGCAGGCCGGCGTCTATTCGTCCGTCACGCATTACCTGAAGGCGGTGAAGGCCGCGGGCACCACGGATTCCGCGGCTGTCATGAAGGTGATGAAGCAGACCCCGATCAACGACATGTTCGCCAAGAACGGCAGGATCCGCGAGGACGGCCGCATGGTGCACGACATGTATCTGTTCGAGGTGAAGAAGCCGTCCGAGTCGAAGGGACGCTGGGACGACTACAAGCTGCTCGCGACCGTTCCGGGCAACGAGGCGTTCCAATCGTTGGAGAACTCGCGCTGCCCGCTGGTGAAGAAGTGACGCGAAACGTGGTCGTCATTGCGAGGAGCGTAGCGGACGAAGCAATCCATGCCTCCGCAAGCGGCGAGATGGATTGCTTCGCTTGCGCTCGCAATGACGGCGGGGGATATGATATCGAGAACCAACAACCAAGAAAGCGAATCCCATGACTGAAAACAGCATCGTCCTGCAAAACCTCGACAACGGCCTGCTCACCATCACCATGAATCGCCCGGAGCGGCGCAATGCGCTGAACCCGGATATGACGCGCGGACTTGTCGAGGCGGCGCGTCGGGCGGCCGAGGATCACGAGGTGCGCGCGGTGCTGATCAAGGGCGCCGGCGGCACCTTCTGCGTCGGCGGCGACGTGAAGTCGATGGCGGAGGGCCGGGCGCCGCTGCCGTTCGAGGCCAAGCTTGCCAATCTGCGCCGCGGCATGGAGGTCTCGCGGATCCTGCATCAGATGGCAAAGCCGGTGGTGGCGCAGCTCGATGGCGCGGCGGCCGGCGCCGGGCTCTCGATCGCGCTGTCCTGTGACCTGCGCGTGGCGAGCGAGTCATGCAAGATCACGACCGCCTTCGCCAAGGTCGGCTTCTCCGGCGATTATGGCGGGACCTATTTCCTGACCCAGCTCCTCGGCAGCGCGAAGGCGCGCGAGCTCTATCTGAGCTCGCCGGTCCTCACCGCACAGGAGGCGCATGCGCTTGGCGTCGTGACCACGGTGGTGCCGGATGCGCAGATTGACGCCGCCGCACGCGAGCTTGCGATGTCGCTGGCACAGGGACCGTCGATCGCGCTCGGCTTCATCAAGCGCAACATCAACAATGCCGAGCATCTGTCGCTCGAGGATTGTTTCGATGGCGAAGCGATCCATCACACCCGCTGCGGCGAGACCGCCGACCACAAGGAAGCGGCCAAGGCGTTCGTCGAGAAGCGCAAGCCCGTCTTCGAGGGCGAGTAGGGATGGCCGGCTATCTCAGGCTGCGCCAGATCTGCCTGGTGGCCCCACAGCTCGCGCCCGTGATTTCTGACATCGCCGACATCATGGGCCTGAGCGTCTGCTATCGCGACGGCAATGTCGCGAAATATGGGCTGGAGAACGCGCTGCTGCCGGTCGACACCATCCTGCTCGAAGTGGTGGCGCCGTTCCAGCCGGGCACGGCCGCGGGCCGCTTCATCGAGAAGACCGGCGGCCGCGGCGGCTACATGGCGATCTTCTGCTGCGACGATCCCGACGCGCGTGGCGCGCATGCCAATGCCATCGGCGTGCGCACCGCGAACGTCATCACGCATGCACTCTATCACGGCGTGCAGCTCCACCCGCGCGACTGCCGCGCTGCCTTCATCGAGTTCAACCACACCGATGGCAGCGACGATGTTCTGGGGCCTTATCCCCCGGCCGGGCCGGAGTGGCAGAAACACATCCGAAAAGATGTGACGCAGGCGCTGACAGAAGTCGAGATGCAGAGCCCGGAGCCGCAAGCGCTGGCGCAGCATTGGGGGCGGATTCTTGATTGGCCGGTGAACGGCGAGGCCGAGTTACGCCTGCCGAATTGCAGCTTCCGCTTCGTCAACGGCGAAAGCGAGATCATGAGCGCGCTCACGTTCAAGGTCGCCGATGTCGCGAAGGTCCGCGACGCTGCCGGGAAGAAAGGTCTGAACGTCGCCGGCGATGAATTCTCGTTGGGTGGGGTAACGTTCCGCCTGATGCACTGACTTGTAGGGGTGGGCAAAGCGCAGCGTGCCCACCATTCACGGTCTGTGCAAGAGAAGGTGGGCACGCTGCGCTTTTCCCACCCTACGCGTCGGCGCAAGCGGCGTTACCGCCCCTTGAAATTCGCGACGCGGCGCTCGGCGCTGGCTTTGACGCCTTCCTTGAAATCTTCCGTGGAGCGCAGCCTGGTCTGCTCGATCAGTTCATGGTTGGTGGCTGCGAGCACGCGGTCGGCGAGGTCACCGCGCATGGTGGCGCGGGTGGAGATGAGGCCGAGAGGGGAGCATTCGGCGATCTCCTGCGCGAGCTTGAGCGCCTCTGATCGCACCTGGTCCTGCGGCACCAGCACATTGGCGAGCCCCCAGCGATAGGCCTCCTCGCCGGTGACGCGGCGGCTGGTGTAGAACATCAATTCCGCGTTGTTCTTGCCGATCAACTTAGGCAGCGTGAATGTCAATCCGAAGCCGGGATGGAAGCCGAGCTTGGTGAAGTTCGCCGAGAAGCGGGCCTCGGGGCAGGTGACGCGGAAGTCTGCGGAGACGGCAAGTCCGAGTCCGCCGCCGATGGCGGCGCCGTGGACGGCGGCGACGATCGGCTTCTTGTTGCGGAAGATGCGCACCGCCTGCACATAGAGATGGTTGATCGGCAGATTGGCGGCCGGATCGGACTCCGCGCGCGCTTCCTGCTCCTGCCGTGCCGGATCGCTGAAATTGGCGCCGGCACAGAACGCCTTGCCTTGGGCGGCGAGCACACTGCTGCGGATTTCGATGTCGCGGTCGAATTCCTCGAGCGCATCCGCGATCTGATTGATCAGCGCGACGTCGAAGAAGTTCAACGGCGGTTTGCGGATTTCGATCAGGCCGACATGGCCCTGCTTCTCGACGCCGATATCGGTATATTTGCTCATGAGCGTTCCCCTTTGAACTAGCGCAGGCCGGCCGCGCGCCTAGCGCAAACCAAGTCCGCGCGCAATGATGCCGCGGAGCACTTCCGTGGTGCCGCCCTGGATCGTCAGTTTCGGCGCCGTCCTGATCGCGAACTCGAGCTGCTTCTCCAGCGTCTCGCGGTTGGATGCGGTCTCCTCGACGAAGGCGGCGAGGTCGCGCACCCGGTGCGGCAATTGCTGCTCCCATACGGTGCCGATGTCCTTGACGATGGACGCCTCCACCACCGGCTCCTTGCCGGCCTGCAGCATGCCGGCGACCGAGACCGACATGCGGCGCATGGTGTGTAGCTGCGCCACCAGGCGGCCGATGCCTTCGGCGCTGCGGGTGTCCGGCTTGTCGCCGACGGCGCGCACGAGTTCGGTCAGCACGTAGTAAGTCTCGAGGAAGCGCTCGGGGCCGCTGCGCTCATAGGCGAGCTCGCTCGTCGCCTGCTTCCAGGCGCCGTCAATCTCGCCCAGCACGTGATCGTCGGGCACGAAATAGTCGGTGAAGACGACTTCGTTGAATTCGTACTGCCCGGTGATCTGGCCGATCGGATTCACCTGAATGCCTGGTTGCTTCATCTTGACCAGGAACTGGGTCAGGCCGTGGCGGCGATTTTCCTTGGTCGGCGGCGAGGTGCGGAAGATCGCGATCATGTAGTCGGCGATATGCGCCGAGGAGGTCCAGATCTTGCTGCCGTTGATCAGATAGCCGCCATCGGTCTTGGTCGCGCGCGTCTTCGCCGCGAACAGATCCGAGCCGGAATTCGGCTCGCTCATGCCGATCGCAAAGCAGAGCTCGCCGCGGCAGATGCGCGGCAGGATGTCCATCTTGACATGCTCGGGCGCATATTTCAGCAGCACCGGTCCGCTCTGGCGGTCGGCGACGAAGAAGCGTCGTGTCGGCGCGTTGGCGACCCGCATTTCCTCGGTCACCACATAACGCTCCAGGAACGAGCGCTCCTGGCCGCCATATTTCTTTGGCCAGGTCATGCCGAGCCAGCCCTTGGCGCCGACACGGCGCGAGAATTCCGGTGCGTCGGTGTCTTCGCGGTTGGGCTTGTTCGGATCAAAGGTGCCGGCGGCGATCTCTTCGGCAAGGAAGGCGCGCACTTCTTTACGCAATCGCTCGCATTCGGGCGGCAGGCGGATCGGATCGAAACGTAGGGCTGCAGTCATAGCTCTTTCCGTAAATCAGCGCGAGGCCACCAGCGGCCACAATTCGTCGGCGCCTCTGGCGGCGACGCGCTTGCCGAGCTCAACCGCCCAATGGCTTTCCGAGCCGAAGTCGTCGCGCCAGGCCAGCGCGCGCAGCGAATAGCGGTGCAGGATGTGCTCGATGGTGAAGCCGATCGCGCCGTGCACCTGGTGCGCGATGGCGCCCCCTTTCTCCGCCGCCTCCGCGCAGCGGATCTTGGCGGACGCTGCTTCGAGGTACACCGCGTCGTCGAAGGAGGTCGCGTTCGCGATGGCGTCGGCGGCAGAGGTAGCGGCGGCGAGCGCGGCGGCCGATTCGCCAGCGAGGCGTGCGAGATTGTGCTGCACCGCCTGGAATTTCGAGATCTTCTTCTCGAAGGCGACGCGCTCATTGGAATAGCGCACGGAAATGTCGAGCATCGCTTCCAGCGCGCCCGCGATCTGCAGGCTGCGGACCACGCCGCCCATCAGCATCAGCGTGGCTTGGTCAAACCCCTTGGGCGCCGGCTTGATCGTGATTGGCTCGACCTTGTCCAGTGTCACGGTATCCGAATTGTCGTAGCCGACATTGAGGCCGGCCTCGATCCGGCCTTTGGCAGCGTCGACCAATGCGATCGAGATGCCGCCATTGTTGCCATGCGCCAGCACCGCGACATGCTTTGCCGCTTTGGCAAACGGCACGCCGCGCGCGCGGCCGGACAGGCGGCCATCAGCATTGAGCGTGATGCGGTCTTTCGGGCTCGCGGGGATCACCGTCATTTCGCCGTCGGGACAAGCGATCTTCGCTTGCGCCAGCAGCCAGCCCGCCAGCATGGTCTCGGCGAGCGGGACCGCGATCGCGAACCGGCCGGCGGCGTTGAGCACGCCAAAGCCATCGGCCAGACTCGCGCCGGAGCCGCCGAGATCGTCCGGCACCCAGGCAAGCGGCAGGCCGGCCTCGCTCAGCGCCTGCCAGAGTGGCGCTTTCCAGCTTCCCGTCTTGTCACTGTTGATGGTCTGGGCGTCGGCGAGATCGGCAAAGATTTTCTCTGCGGTCTCGACGACGATATTCTCACTCTCCGCCACGGCGTTCCTCAAGTTATCGAATTTGGCACGTCTCGGACGCGCCAAACTGTCGCGCCGAGTGCGTTCCGTTCTTGCGCTTTATGATGCGGAAAAGCCATAGCCGTGACAAGCGCTGTCCGCAGGGCCGCCTGCGGCGGCGGCATGCGAGCCATAGTGCGGAAAGAGAAATTCCACGCAACGGAGTTCTGGCTTGTCGCGCTGGGTGCGCGATATGGTATGCCAGCGCCGGAACGGTTTGAGCGCAAAAGCTAAAGAGGGAGTGCGGATGTCGAAGGATGGTTTGTATGCAATCGTAACGGGCTCGGCGTCCGGCCTTGGGGCCGCGACCGCGCAGATCCTGGCCAAGGGCGGCGGGCGCGTCGTCGTCAACTATTCCAACAGCAAGAAGGAAGCCGAGGAGACCGCCGATCTCTGCCGCAGCGCCGGCGCCGAGGTCATGGTGGTGCAGGGCGACGTGTCGCGCGACGAGGATTGTCGGAAGATCGCCGCTGCGGCGGCATCCTGGGGCAGGCTGGATGCGCTCATCAACAATGCCGGCACCACCAAGCATGTCGCGCACGACAATCTCGACGGGCTCTCGGCGGAAGATTTCCAGCGCATCTACGCGGTGAACACGATCGGGCCGTTCCAGATGGTGCGCGCGACCCGTCCGCTGCTTGAAGCCGCCGCGAACGCGTCGGGGCGCGCCTCGGCGGTGGTGAATGTCTCGTCGGTCGCAGGCATCTCCGGCGTCGGCTCCTCGATCGCTTATGCTGCAAGCAAGGGCGCGCTCAACACCATGACGTTGTCGCTGTCGCGTGCGCTCGCGCCGCTCATTCGCGTCAACACGGTCTGTCCCGGCTATATCGATACGCCCTGGTTCACCAAGGGCCGCGGCGAAGCCGGCGCCAAGCAGGTGCGCGATGCTGTCGTGGCGAGGGTGCCGCTGAAGGTCGCCTCAACGGCCGAAGATATCGCGCAGCTCGTCTGCTTCCTGGCGACGCCGGCCTCGGGCAACATGACCGGCGAGTGCGTGCGCATGGATGCGGGGATGCATCTGATCGCATAATCGTCGATTGCGAGAGCACTGCGGTGGCGTGGGCAAAGCGCAGCGTGCCCACCATCCACGGACCGTACGAGAAAGGTGGGCACGCTGCGCTTTGCCCACCCCTACGTGCGCGCTCAAAGCGGCGAACGACTACCGCCTGCCGGGATCGGGAATGACGCCGCTCGCCACCAGCCGGTTCCAGATGAACAGCACCACCAGCGCGCCGATCGTGGCGGTGATGAAGCCGGCGCCCTGGTCGGGGCTGTAATGGCCGATGGCCTGACCTATCCAGGTTGCGAGGAACGCGCCGGCGATGCCGAGCACCGTGGTCAGGATAAACCCGCTCGGGTTGTTCGGTCCCGGCGACAGGAACCGCGCGATGATGCCGGCGACAAAGCCGACGATAATGATCCAGAGAATGCCGGTCATGGCGGTCGTCCTTTCCTGAAACGAGAGATCACCGCTTCACACGGTCGCAATTAGATCCGCCTCGAGATTTCATCGTCGTTCGGCAACCGGCCGTCCGGCGTCAGATGATTGATGGCGTTGGGCAAATACTGGCTCAAGCCGCGGAGCAGGTCGTCGCGCGACATTCCGCTCTGCGCGGAGATCTGGTCGATCTGGTCGGCACCCAGCGCATTGGCGAGATCGCCCGGCGCGACCTGCTTGTTCGGGCCGTTGCTGACCCAGGAATCGGCGTGGTCACCAAGGCCCTTGTCCTGGAGTTGCTTGAGGAGATCGCCGAGCCCGCCGCTGAGGACGGTGCCGGCCGCACCACCCGCGAGCAGTCCGCCAAGGCCGCCCTTGAGAAGGTCGCTCAGCCCGCCGCCGGCGGGACCGCCGGGAAGGCCTGCGGCCACGACGTTGCCGGGCGGGGGAGCCGGTGTCTGAGGTGGCGTCGGCGTCGGCGCCTGCCGTGGGGCCTCGCCGGGCTGGTTGGTGAAATGCTTGACCGCCTTCCAGGCCAGTAGTGCCAGGATGGCCATGGTCATTGGCGACATGCCGCCCTTGTCGGATTCGGCGCTCGGCGTGCTGGGCCCGCGCGGGCCATTCTGCATGCCGTTGAGTACGTCGAGTAAACCCATCGTCTTCTCCCGCGTATCTGCCCCGCGCCGAAAACATAACGGCCGCCCATGACGGTTACAAGGCACGGCCGCAAGCTGCGGCTTCCGTTCGGTAGGCACAAAATACCAACTCTGCTATCGATTATGGTCACGAGGTTGAACGGCGGATGAATGCTTTAGATCGACCGATCGGGATCGCCGGCGCCGGCAGCATCGGCTGTTTTGTCGGCGGCATGCTGGCTGCCGCCGGCCGCAAGGTGGCGCTGTTGGCGCGGCCGCGCGTGATCGATGAAATCAGGGGTAACGGGCTGCGGCTGACCGGCTTCGACGGGTCGGAGCAAAGGCTTGCCGCGAATGAAATCACGCTGTCGGACGATCCCTCGATTTTTGACGACGCCGGCACGGTGCTGGTCACGGTCAAGAGCGCGGATACCGCTGATATGGCCGACATCATCGCCGGCCACGCGCCTGAAGACGCTGATATCGTCAGCCTGCAGAACGGCGTCGGCAATGTCGGCCTGTTGCGCCAGCGTTTGCCCGGGCGAAAGGTGCTGGGCGGGATGGTGCCGTTCAACGTGGTCGGGCTCGGCGAGGGCAGGTTTCACCGCTCGACATCAGGCGCGATCGTCGTCGAACGGGATGCGGCGGCCACGGCGCAGCGATTATCGGTGCCGGGCCTTGCGATGCGCGCCACCGACAATATTGACCGCGTGCAGTGGGGCAAGCTGATCGTCAATCTCAACAACGCGCTGAATGCGCTCTCCGACGTCCCGCTGCGCCGGCAGCTCGCGCAGCGAAGCTGGCGAAAGCTGTTCGCCGACCAGATGGCGGAGGGGCTCGCGGTAATCAAGGCGGAAGGCATCAGGCCGGTGTCGCCGACGCCGATTCCGCCTGGGCTGATGCCGCCGCTGTTGCGGCTACCCGATATGATCTTCGGGGCACTGCTCGGGCGCACCATGAAGATCGATCCGCAGGCGCGCTCCTCGATGTGGGAAGATCTCAAGCGCGGGCGCCGCACCGAGATCGATTATCTGCAGGGCGTCATCACAGATATCGCCGACCGGCGCGGCCTGAAGGCGCCGCTGTCGCGGCGTATCGTCGAACTGGTCAAGCAGGCCGAGGCGGCGGGCAAGGGCTCGCCCGGGTTGACGGTCGAGCAGATCCGAGGCTGATGCCTTGAAACGGCGTCGGTCCCGCACGACTTTCAATGAGGACATGATGAAGGAGGATCGATGAGACGGATCGCCACCGCACTGTGGTCGGTTGTGACCCTGACTCTAGGTTCAGTCGCGGCCTCCCATGCCGCGCCGCCGACGGTCGTCCCATCCCCAGGCTATGACGCACGATTGCAGGAGAGCCGCGCGGCATCGCGGGCGCCGACCTTTGATCCGGTTGCGCCTGCCCGCAAGCCGGTCGCGCCGCACCGCGCCAAGCGGACCCATCCGCGCTAGTTAGGGCACGTCGTAGCCCGGGTGGAGCGAAACGCAACCCGGGATCTTTGCCTTAGGCGGGGGCGGCCCCGGGTTACGCTTTCGCTTCACCCGGGCTACTACAATTCCGAATGGATCAGCTCCGCTGCTTCGCCTTGGCGGGCGGCGCCGGCGGCTGCGGGGCGAAAATCTTCTTGAACTCGTTCCAGCTCGCGGAGACCCGCGGCCAGTCGCAGGAAAACGAGTCCTTGGCGCATTTTGCGGCTCTGATGCGCTCGGCCCGCTTGACCGGGCTTGCCACCGGCACCGGCACCCGCACCGTCTCGGTCCGCAATGTCACCTTCTGGACGTCCGGCTGCGCGGGCGGTTGCATTGGCGGTTGCTGCGCTTGCGCTTCCTGCTGCTGCTTCAAGGCGAGCGCCGCGGTCATGCTCTCGCGGCGCTGCTTTTCCAGATAGCGTGCATATTCCTGGTCGATCTTCTTCTGCTCCTCCGGCGTCGGGTTGGGGCCGGAGATGTCGAATGAGCGGTCCTGCAGGAAGTCATAATAAGTGTAGCCGCCGCCGGGCTTGCGGCGGCCGGCGAATTTCGCGTTGCAGTCGCCAAGCTGCGAGGTCTTGTCTTCCTTGGTCTTCGCCTTCTCGGCGACGTCGGCGCATTCCTCGAAATCCCTCGGCGTGCCGCGCCACCATTGCGCGTCGACGCGCGCGGGCGCAAGCACGGCTGCACCGGCGGTGGCGGCAACACTGAGCATTAGCAAACGCGAGGCGATCACAGAGGCATTCCCAGCCAGATTCGGACGGGCGAGAGAGTTGGGCGGATTGTCGTCATTTTGATGGCGCTTGTCACGGTGGAACCGTGCGTCCACAGGGTGTGGGCGAGGTCTCATAGCGCACCCGGTCACGCTTGGCTTCGATTAAAATTTTCAAGAAATTTCAAGGCGAAGGACGGCACGCAAGCTGGCCGCGGTCGTTGTCGCCGCGATTCACACAATGGGCTTGGGTCCGGATGGAACCCACGCGACAGCGACGAGGATTTCGCTTACCTCGCCCGGCCGCCACCGTTTTCCGCCCCGCCCAGGATGCAGAACCACAGCGGCGTCTGCTCGGAACGTTCTCAGGCGGCCTTCACGGTCGCGAGGAATTTTGACACTTCATTGCGCAGCAGCTCCGACTGCCGCGACAATTCGCCCGCCGCATCGAGCACATTCGATGCGCTGCCGCCGCTCTCCTCGGCGGCATGCGTGACGTCCTCGATATTCTCAGACACGTCCCTGGTGCCGACGGCCGCCTGCTGGATGTTGCGCGAGATCTCGCTGGTGGCGGCGTCCTGCTGCTCGACGGCGGAGGCGATCGCGGTCGACACTTCGCCCATCGAGCGGATCACGCCGACGATATCGCCGATGGCGCTTGCCGACTCCGTGGTCGATTGCTGGATGTCGCCGATCTGCGCGGCGATGTCGGCCGTCGCCTTGGCGGTCTGCTCGGCGAGCGATTTGACCTCCTGCGCAACCACGGCAAAACCGCGCCCGGCGTCGCCGGCGCGCGCCGCCTCGATGGTGGCGTTGAGCGCGAGCAGGTTGGTCTGGCCGGCAATGTCGGTGATGAGATGGACGATGGTGCCGATCTGCTGGGCGGCGGCCGAGAGCTTCTGCATCTTGTCGCCGGCGGCATTGATTGCCGCAGTCGCCTCCGTCGCGATCCGGGCCGAATCGGTGACGCGCGCGCCGATCTCGCGGATCGAATTGGTGAGTTGCTCGACCGCGGCGGCGACCGCGTTGACATTCGTCGTTGCCTCGCGCGAGGCCACCGTGACCAGACCCGACTTCGCCGAGGTGCGATCGGTCGCGCCCTGCAGCGATTGCGCCGCCGCCTGCAGCTCGGCGGATGCGGAGGCGACAATGCCGACGACGCCGCCGATCGCGGTCTCGAAATCCGTCGCCAGCCGGTCCAGCATCTGCCGCCGGTCGCGGCGTTCGGCCTCGGTGTAGACGGCAAGCGCAATATCCATGTCGAGCAGCGCCGCGTTGACGATCGCGCGCTGCATCGCGGCCTGCTTCGCTGCGGAGCCGCGACTCAGCATGCGCACCGGCATGCGGATCGCGACCTCGCTCACGAGATCCGACAACAGCGCATTGTAGCCGCCGATATACCAGCTCGGCTCGAGCCCGAGCCTGTTGTGAATCTCGCCGATCCGCGTCACGGATGCTTCATAGTCGGCGTCAAAGCGTCCCTCCAGAATGATGGACCAGTGCTTTACCTGCATCTGCTTGGCATGCATCATGTGCTCGCGGCTGCGGAAGAAGCGCGCGGTCTGCGCGAAGCGACTGACGTGATCGTAGAAGCGGTCAAGGATCCCGGGCAGCGCGTCGATGACAAGGCTGCGCGCCTCGCGCAACAAGGCAGTGGTGTGATGGTCGATGCGATGGAAGGCGAGACGGGTGGCAAAGCTGCCGGCGCTATTCACAGAGTGCTCCGGATGGGGAAGGAGTGAGGTGGGGACGGCCGAAAGCGGCCGCTCCCGATTCTTGCGCGATTCGAGCCAGATGACCTTGATCTGGCTCAAGCAAGGCAGGTCAGCCGGTTAACTTGTTGTTCACATCTGGCGCGCGCGTATTCGCGGAAGCGGCCCTTCGACCAGGTACGGACAGCGCGCCGGAACCCTTTCTCACGCGATCAGCCGCGAGCGGCGCCGACCGCCGCGGAGTCTGGCGATCGGACTTTCAGTCTGCTATGAGGTGCCGAAGCTCCGAGAGAGGGGTTCGCGGTCCCGTAGCTCAGCCGGATAGAGCGGCGGTTTCCTAAACCGTAGGTCGGAAGTTCGAGTCTTCCCGGGATCGCCATTCTTCCGGACGCAGGAAACCCGATAAAGACGGGCAGTTCTTGACGTACTGCATCCCTTCCGCCGATTTCAGGACCTCTCCTACTTCACCAGCGAACAGCCGCCGTCCGCCATCGGCCGGAATGCCTCTTCGGCCGGGATCGTCGCGATCAGTTTGTAGTAATCGTAGGGGTATTTGGACTGCTCGGGCTTCTTGATCTCGAACAGATAGAGCGGGTGGATGACCCGGCCGTCCTGGCGGATGGCGACGTCGCCGAAAAGCTTGTCTTTGCCTCTGAACTTCTTCATTTGGGGCACGACCTGTTTGGCATCGTCGCTTGCCGTTGCGGCGACCGCGTTGAGATAGGCCAGAGTTGAGGCGTAGACGCCGGCTTGATTGCCGCTGGGCATCTTGCCGTTCATGCCCGGTCGCGCGGCGAATCGCTTGGCGAAGGCGCGGGTGTCCTCGTCCATGTCCCAGTAGAAGGCTTCCAGGAGCTGAAGTCCCTGCGCGACCTTCAGTCCCATGCCGTGCACGTCATTGATGAACAGCAGGAACGCGACCAGTGTCTGGCCGCCTTCCTGGATGCCAAACTCGGCAGCCTGCTTGACCGCGTTGATGGTGTCGCCGCCGGCATTGGCGAGCCCGATAACCTTGGCCTTGGAGTTCTGGGCCTGCAGCAGGAACGACGCGAAGTCCGAGGTGCCGAGCGGATGCTTGCTCGATCCCAGCACCTTGCCGCCGTGCTTTTCGATGTAGCTGGTCGCTTCCGCCTCGATGCCTCGCCCGAGCGCATAGTTCACCGTGACGAAGTACCAGTCTTTGCCGCCGCGCTGCATCATGGCCGCGGCCGTGGTGTTGCCGGTGGCCCAGGCGTCGTTGACCCACTGAATGGTGTTGGGCGAGCAGGCCTTGCCGGTCAGGTCAGAGCTTGCCGTCGAGGACGCCAGGAAGGTCATTCGCGTGCCGCGAAGCAGCGAATTGATGGTGAGGCCGACGGCCGAATTCGGGACGTCGACGATCGCGTCGACCCCGTCGACGTCGAGCCATTTGCGCGCGATCGCGGACCCGACATCCGCCTTGTTCTGATGATCGGCATAGACGATCTCGACCTTGATGTTCTTGCCCCCGCCGGCGAAATCCTCCGCCGCCATCCGCGCAGCTTCCACCGAGCCCATGCCATTGGTGTCCTGGAAGATGCCGGAGATGTCATTGAGCACGCCGATGCGCACGATGTTGTCGGAGATCTCGGCGCTCGCTGCGCTCGCCGTCAGGCTTCCGAGTAGCACAAGGGTCCAGCCCAGCCGCTTCATCATCCTCTCCCCGGTCATGTCTTCGCAGCCGATCGTTGCTCAGACCTGCCGTTCCGGCAGGCGCAGCACCAGTCCGTCGAGGTCGGGCGTGATCCTGATCTGGCAGGATAGACGGCTGCTCGGCAGGCGGTCGCAGGCTGTGCCGTCGAGCAGGGCGTCTTCCTCGTCGCCCATCGGCGGGAGGCGCACAAGCCAGCCATCGTCGACATAGACATGGCAGGTGGCGCACATGGCGTTGCCGCCGCATTCGGCCAGAATGCCATCCAGCCCGTGACGGGTCGCGGCCTGCATCGCGCTCTCGCCGTCGCTGATCTCGACCCGATCGCTTCGGCCGTTGGGATGAATGAAGGTGATCGCAGTCATCGCGCCTCTCGTCAGGCCGGAGTGATGGTAACGGGCAGGCTGTCGAGCCCGCGCAGCGTGTTGTTGAAGCGGCGCTTCGGCTCGCCCGTGATCTCGATTTTTGCGACGCGGCGGGCCAAGGCCGACAGCATCACCTCGCCTTCGAGGCGGGCCACGAGCTGGCCGACGCACATGTGGATGCCCGAGCCGAAGCCGACATGGCCGCTGGTGCGCCGGTTGATGTCGTAGCTGTCAGGCTGGTCCCAGCGCCGCGGATCGCGATTGGCCGCGCCGAGGAACATCAGCACCTTCTCGCCCTCGCCGACCGGCGCGCCGCCGAGTTCGACCTCTCTCGTGGTCGTGCGGAAGAAGGTCTGGACCGGGCTTTCGAAGCGCACCGCTTCCTCGAAGGCGTTGCGCGCCAGTGTCGGATTATCGCGCAGCAATTGCCATTGATCCGGAAAGCGGGCCAAGCAATAGATCGCCGCACCGAGGCCGTTGACGGTCGTATCGAGGCCGGCCGACAGCAGCGAGCGCACCAGGAGCGGCGCCTCGGCGGCGGTGATCTCGCCTTCGTCGACGCGCGCGTGGATGCAGGCGCCAAAGCCGCTGGGTGCGAGGTTTTCGCGCTGGCATTGCTCGGCGATGTAGGCCTGGTGCGGCGCCGAACGTTCGATCGCCTCCTGCCGCAACTGGTTCGGCGGACCGAACGCGTTGAACACCAGGCTGGCATAGGGGAGCAGATGCTCGCGGCCCTCGGCCTTCAGTCCGAGCGCATCCGGGAAGACCGAGAGCGGATAGGCTTCCGCAAGATCCTCGATCGCATCGAAACTGCGCTTGTCCAATAGCGCGTCGACCCTCGCTTCGGCGGCAGCAGTGAAGCCGTCGCGCACTTGCTTCATGACGCTAGGGGACAGCACGCGGCTGAGCACGGCGCGCATCCGGGTATGGGCGGGCGGATCGGCTTCGAGAATCAGGCTCGGCGGCCGCCATGGCTTCTCCTTCTTGAAATCGCTCAGGCCGACGCCGCGGCTGGAGCAGAAGGTCGCAGGATCGTTCAGCACCGCATGGACTTCGGCGTAGCGTGCAACGCCATAGACGTTCCACCTATCGAGATAGATGAGCGGCCCCGCCTCCCGCAGGACCTCATGGGTCGGGAAAGGATCAGCGAAGAACTCGATCGCAAAGGGATCAACGTCCAGATGCGGAACGGTGCTGGTCGTGGAAGAGGAGCCGAGTGTGCTCATTCAAGTCCTCCCTCTTGCTTGCCCTATCGCACCAACCGGAATTTTCCACCATCCACTTTGATGAGAAAGGCGGAACGCTCGTCGTAGCCATTGTGGTCGGTCGGACTCATGGTGGACAGCCCGTTGTTCAAATAGACGTCCTTGCCACGCTCAAGCTCGTCGCGCAGCGCCGCCCGGAATTCCGGCGTACCCGGCTTGGCGGTCTTCAAGGCGCTTGCCGCCGCCCTCTTGAACAGCGCGACGGCATCCCACAAATGCGCGGCGAAGATGTTCGGTTTCTGGCCATTCGCCCTCTCATATGCAGAGACAAGCTCTTCTCGCGCCAGCCGGAACGGATCGTTCGCCGGCAGGTCCTCCGCGATGGTGAACGCTTCCCCGGTAAACACGGCGCCTTCGACATTGGCGCCGCCGAGCTTGATGAACTCTTCCGTCGCGACGCCGTGGGTCTGGAAAATCTTGCCGGCATAGCCCCGTTCGCGGAGGGCTTGTTGGGGCAATACGGCCGGCGTGCCCGCGGATGCGACGAACACCGCCTCCGGATTGGTCGCCATCACCTTCAAAGCCTGGCCCGTGACGCTGGTGTCGGCGCGCGCATAAACTTCATGCGTCGTCACCGTCAGGCCAAGCGTCGGAGCGAGCCGGCTGACCTCCTTGTAATAGCCTTCGCCATATCCATCCGAAACCCCGATATAGCCCAGCGTCTTGATGCCCGACTTCGCGATATGTTTGAGAATGGCCGCCGCCATCAGGTCATCGTTCGGCACGACCTTGAACGCCCATTTGCGGCGGTCGTCCATCGGCTGGACGATGGCCGTAGCAGCCGCCAGCGAGATGATCGGGGTTTTCGATTCCATGGCGATATCGAGCATCGGCATCGTCACGGGTGTCAGCGACGATCCGATCAGGATGTCGACGCCGTCCTGGATCACCAGGCGCCGGGCGTTCTGGACGCCCTTGGTGGTATCCGATTCATCGTCGAGCGGGATGTAGACGACTTTTTCGCCGCCGATCTCCTTCGGCAGTGCCGCAACCGTTCGCATCTGTGGTTGTCCGAGCGCCGAGCCCGGTCCGGACGCGGAGACAACGATCCCAACCTTGATGTCCGCATTCGCGTCCGAGGCGCAGAGAACCGCGGTCACGAAGATCCAAAGCCCGGCAAGGCCCAGCCTCATTGTAGTCCCTCCCGCAAGAATTCTTTTTCAAGGCGCGCGGATACGCCGAGGACGTCAGGCACATCCGCGCTCTGCAATTATCGCCTGTCTCGCGGTGTGCGTCTGTCCCCCTGATTGGTGACACATGCCGGCCGAAAAGGGGTGCGGGATGTCGCAGGAGACGCTTCAAACCCGCGGATGTTGCTGATAGGCTTGAAGAAAAATTCGGAGGACGCGATGGGGACAGGAGCGATGGAACCGGGAGATTCGTCAGGCGTCCTTGCGCCGATGGTGCTTGCCATCGGTCGACCTTCGTTCTCGCAGGTCCTGATGGATACGGTTCGGGCCGTGGCCGGTGTCGGCCATTGCATGGTGTTTGCCTTTGAGACGGAGCGGACGGCGCGTTGCGCGCTGGGAATCGGAAACATCGGCATCGGGCCGGACCTCGGCGCCGCGTATTCCGAGCACTTTCATCTGGCCGATCCGAACCGGGAGACGATCCTGCACCAGCGAGCAGTGCCTCGCCCGATCGTCCTGCCGAGCTTTTCCCGCCGCATGTATAGCGACAGCTATAGGAAGATGTTTTTTGAGGATGCGGAGATCGTGGACAAGATCGCTGCCGCGATCTGGGTCGACAGCGCCTGCTTCTACGTGAACTTCTACCGGACCACGGAGCAAGGCCGGTTTACGCGCAGTGAGGCCACACGTCTCTGCAACATGGCGCCGGCCATCACCGCGATCGTGGCGCGTCACTGTCAGGAGGAGGTTGTCGCGGAGGCTCCGACAAAACTGCAGACGCTGTTTGCGACCCGCGAGCCGTTCCTCAGGCTGACCGGCCGGGAGAAGGACGTCTGCCTGCGGATCCTGTCGGGCTATGGGTCAGAGGCGATCGCGGCGGATCTCGGGATCAGCCTGCACTCGACCTTCACCTATCGCAAGCGAGCCTACGAGAAGCTCGGCATCTCCTCGCAAAACGAACTGTTCAGCATTGCATTGCGCCTGATGGCGCTGCCCCGCTCCGCGCATTAGCCGGGAGTTCCTGTCCCCAACCAGCGGGACAGACGTCCCTCCGACTCCTCGGGTACCCTTTGAGGAATACCCGGAGGGCCAAACCGTGAGCACTGCGCCTCGTATCGATATCGACGTCGCGGCATTCTGGAGCGATCCCTATCCGATGCTTGCGAATTTGCGTCGGGATGCCCCGATCGCATTAGTGCCGCAGCTCGGCAGCACGCTGCTCTGCAGTCGCGAGGACATCTTCATCTCGGAAAAGCAGATCGACGTCTTCTCATCGCACCAGCCCGCAGGCCTGATGAACAGGCTGATGGGCCACAACATGATGCGCAAGGATGGCGACGCTCACCTCGAAGAGCGGAAGGCAATCTTTCCTGCCGTGTCTCCGAAGACCGTCAAATCTCACTGGACGGCGCAATTCCAGGCCCATGCCGACCGCATCATCGCCGAGCTCGAGCCCGCGGGTGCATGCGATTTCGTGCGCGACTTCGCGCTGCCGTTCTCGGCGGAGTGTTTGAAATCGATCACCGGGCTGACCAACATGCGCTTTCAGGACATGAACGCGTGGTCGCAGGGGATGATTGACGGCATCGCCAATTATATTGGAGACCCCGCCGTGGAGGCGCGCTGTCACGCTGCGACTTCGGGCATCGATGCGGCCATCGACGACATGCTGCCGGTGCTCAGCAAGAAGCCCGATCAAAGCCTGCTCGGCGTGATGCTCGCATCCGGCATGCCGATGGAGAGCGTGCGCGCCAACATCAAGCTTTCGATCAGCGGTGGTCAAAACGAACCGCGCGACGCGATCGCCGGTACCGCGTGGGCGCTGCTGACGCATCCCGATCAACTGAGATCGGTCATGGATGGCAAGATTCCCTGGATGCAGGCATTCGAGGAATATGCCCGCTGGATCTCGCCGATCGGCATGTCGCCGCGCCGCATCGCCAAGCCGTGGAAAATCCGTGACGTTGCCTTTGAGCCCGAGGATCGGATGTTCCTGATGTTCGGCTCGGCCAACCGCGACGAAAAACATTTCGAACGCGCTGATGAGTTCGACCTTGGCCGCGACACCAGCAAAAGCATCGCGTTCGGCGCCGGCCCGCATTTTTGCGCCGGCGCCTGGGCCTCGCGCGCCATGGTCGCCGATGTTGCGCTTCCGGCTATCTTTGCCAGGCTGAAGAACCTCCGCATCGTCGAGAACGAGCCTGTGCGGATCGGCGGCTGGGCGTTTCGCGGGTTGCTCAATTTACCTATTGCATGGGGTTAGGCACCTCAAGAGATTCGCTTTCAACGGATAGCTACAGAGAACGGCACGTCCAGGTTTTTTCCGACTGGATGCGACCGGCTGTCGCGGTGCGCGGATGGTAACGCTTGCTGCACTGCGAGGTGATCGGTTCGCAATTGAAGTCCGGCATCGCGCGGAGTAGCGTAGCGAATAGCGAACCTGGTTTTGGGAGCGCGCCGCGATGAAGGAATATCCTGAGAAGGAAAACCCTGAGCGAAAAATTCCTCGGCGTGATTTGCTTCGCCTGACCATCGCGGGTAGCGGCGCGGCCGCCGTCGGCGCGCTGTTGTCACTGCCGGCAGCCACGCAATCGGTCGATATGAAGGACAAGCGCAGGGCGCGCTATCAGGCCGATTCCGCTGAGGTTCGAGACTTCTACCGCGTCAACAGCTACCCCGGCGCCCGCTAGAGGAGGCGTTCGTGCTGATCAGGAAGTCGGATCGTCGTCGAGGAAGTGCAAGGCCTGTTCTCGCGCAAGCGGACAGGCCAGGCGGCGGATTGGATCGCCGCACTTTTCTGCAGCGTTCGGGCATCGCTGCCGGTACGCTCGCGGCGCTCGGCGAGCTCGCGCTGAACGGCGTGCGCAAGGTGGAGGCCGGCCCGCCGCCGCCTGCGAGCGCGCCCGTTGAGACCCGCAAGAATATCTGCACCCATTGTTCGGTCGGCTGCTCCGTCATCGCCAAGGTCGCCAGTGGCGTCTGGATCGGGCAGGAGCCGGACTATGACAGCCCGATCAATCGCGGCTCGCATTGCTGCAAGGGTGCCGCGGTGCGCGACGACGTCCTGAGCGAGCGCCGCCTGCGTTATCCCGTGAAGCTCGTCAACGGCCAGTGGACGCGCATCTCCTGGGAGACCGCGATCAATGAGATCGGCGACAAGCTCATGGATATCCGCCAGAAGGCGGGTCCCGATTCAGTCTATTGGCTCGGCTCGGCCAAGTTCACCAACGAGGCCGCCTATCTCAACCGCAAGCTGGCGGCGTTCTGGGGCACCAACAATTCCGACCACCAGGCCCGCATCTGCCATTCGACGACCGTCACCGGCGTAGCCAATACCTGGGGCTACGGCGCGATGACCAACAGCTACAACGACATCCGCAACGCCAGGACCATCCTGCTGATGGGCGGCAATCCGGCCGAGGCGCATCCGGTCTCGTTGCAGCACATCCTCGAGGGCAAGGAGCTCAACCGCGCCAACATGATCGTGGTCGATCCAAGGATGACGCGGACCGCGGCGCATGCGACCGAATATGTCCGGGTGCGCCCGGGCACCCACATCGCCACCATCTACGGCATGCTGTGGCACATTTTCGAGAACGGCTGGGAGGACAAGGAATTCATCAGCCAGCGCGTCTACGGCGACGATGAAATCCGCAAGGCGGCGGCGAAGTGGAATCCGAAGGAGGTCGAGCGGGTCACCGGCCTGCCCGAGGCGCAGGTCAAGCATATCGCCGAACTGTTCGCCAAGCAGAAGCCGGCGACGCTGATCTGGGCGATGGGGCAGACCCAGTTCGCCACCGGCACCGCCAATGTCCGCGCCAGTTGCCTGTTGCTGCTTGCCACCGGCAATGTCGGCATGCCCGGCGCCGGCGCCAACATCTTCCGCGGCCACACCAACGTGCAGGGCGCGACCGATCTCGGCCTCGATGTGACGACG
>NZ_JBEGDB010000360.1:0-6638 GCF_043638955.1 Bradyrhizobium sp. 31Argb
CGGTGGCCACCGGCCAAGACGCTAAATCGCTTCCATCGCACAAATCATGCCCGTGCAGATACAAGGGGTTGTCTCCGCGAGTGACAGCGCTCGTGGAGAGAACCCCTCACCCAAACGTGTTGGTGGCCCGCGCCTGAGCTGCCCTCTCCCACAAGGGGCGAGGGCACATCAACTGGCATCGCGCATGTGTCTTCGTCAAAGTCGTAGGGTGGGCACGCTTCGCTTTGCCCACCCTACGGCACTGGCCTTAGCGCCCCGGCCGGAGTTCCAGGCTCGCTAGGCCGGCGGCCACGTTGAGGCCGACCTGGCCCTGCAGGCTCAGCGGCTGCAGCGCGATCGAATTGTTGGAGCCGCCGACCAGCACGTTGCCGCCGACACCGACGCCGAGCGTCGCGCTGCCCTGCGCGCCCGCATAATTGCCGGAGAGGTCACCAGGCCCGATCCGCGAGACCGGCGCGTAGACGCCCCAGGCCAGCGCCGTCTCCTCGGTGATGCCGATATCGAGGCCCACCTTCTGGATCGTCGCGATGTAGCGGTCCTCCGGCACGCCCTCGGCGCGCAGCACGCAGCCGAGATGGGTGACCGATCCCACGATGAAGCCGACGCTGGCGCCGCCGCGACATTCCAGGACCCCAACCCGCACGCGCTCCGGCTGCTGCGCGCTGGCGCCGGTGATGACGGATGCGAGCATGACGATGGCCGTGCCCGCGCGAAGAACGAAGCGACGCATGAAGATATCTCCGGCTGAAAAGATGTGACGTGAGGTGAAACGAAGGATCGCGCCCGCCCGCGGCGCGTGCTCGTCTATGCCACAAGCTTCAAGGCAGTACCAGATTGGCGGCGCAACCAAGTTGCGCTCCGTCATCTTCAAGAACAATAAAAAGGCCCGCTTGCGCGGGCCTCTCATTCTCGCTCGACCGATCGGACTATCGCAGATTGCCGCAGAAGCGCTGGATGCGCTTGCAGGCATCCTCGAGATCCGAGGTCTTGGTGGCGTAGGAGATGCGGAACGCCGGGCCGAGGCCGAAGGCCGAACCGTGCACGACCGCGACACCCTCGCTCTCCAGCAGTTCGGTGACGAAGTCCTCGTCGTTCTCGATCACCTTGCCGCTCGGCGATGTCTTGCCGATCGTGCCGGCGCAGGACGGATAGACGTAGAACGCGCCTTCCGGCCGCGGGCAGTCGATGCCGGTCGCCTGGTTCAGCATCGAAACCACGAGGTCGCGCCGTTCCTTGAACACCTTGTTGTTCACGGGAATGAAATCCTGCGGACCGTTGAGCGCTTCGACGGCGGCCCATTGCGAGATCGACGACGGGTTCGAGGTCGACTGCGACTGGATCGTCGCCATCGCCTTGATGAGCTGCGCAGGGCCGCCGGCATAGCCGATGCGCCAACCGGTCATGCAATAGGCCTTGGAGACGCCGTTCACCGTCAGCGTGCGGTCGTAGAGCTTCGGCTCGATCTGCGCCGGCGTGGTGAAGGCGAAGTCGTCATAGACGAGGTGCTCGTACATGTCGTCGGTCATCACCCAGACATGCGGATGCTTCACCAGCACATCGGTGATCGCCTTCAGTTCGGCGCGGGTATAGGCGGCGCCGGTCGGGTTCGACGGCGAGTTGAGGATGATCCATTTGGTCTTCGGCGTGATCGCCTTTTCCAGATCCTCTGCGCCGAGCTTGAAGCCGCGCTCGGCCGTGCACACCACCGGCACCGATTCACCGCCGGCGAGCGCGACCATTTCCGGATAGCTCACCCAATAGGGCGCGGGAATGATGACCTTATCGCCCGGATTGATGGTCGCCATCAGCGCGTTGTAGAGCACCTGCTTGCCGCCGGTGCCGACGATCACCTGGTTCGGCTTGTAGCTGAGGCCGTTCTCGCGCTCGAACTTGGCGATGATCGCCTCCTTCAGCTCGGGAATGCCGCCGACATCGGTGTACTTGGTCTTGCCGGCCTCGATCGCATGGATCGCCGCCAGCTTGATGTTGGCAGGCGTATCGAAGTCCGGCTCGCCGGCGCCCAGCCCGATGACATTGCGGCCCGCCGCTTTCAGCGCGCGTGCTTTATCCGTGACCGCGATCGTCGCGGACGGCTTCACACGGTCAAGCGCAGCGGACAGGAAGGACATCATCGTCTCCAAATTTTGGTGGAAAGAACGCACAACGGCGCACGACCTTTTCTAGGACTGTTGCGGTGCAGCGGCAAGCGAAAAGCAGGGTTTCCTCGGCACTTTTGCCGCAGCTTCACTTCGCGCACCCTCGGTCAGACCCGCTGCGATCACCTGATAGCAGAGGCGTGATCGTTGCTGTGCCAATGGAATCATTCTGCACGCGTGCGTTGCGGGAGCGGTTTTCAACTTTTTCCATCCTGCAGGTCTTGCGACGCACCCCCATCGGCATCATTGTGGGGTTGCGTTTGCGGCGCCAACTGCCACTAACGCCCTTCGATTGGTGAACTCGGGCAAGATGTACAAGCTCTATTCGATGCAGCGCTCCGGCAACAGCTACAAGGTTCGCCTTGCGCTGGCGCTGCTGAATACGCCCTACGAGGCCGTCGAGATCGACATCCTGCGCGGCGAGAGCCGCACGCCGGAGTTTCTGGCGAAGAACCCGAGCGGCCAGGTGCCGCTGCTTGAAGTCGGGAACGGACGCTATCTCGCCGAATCCAACGCCATCCTCTGGTATGTCGCCGGCGGCACGCCGCTCGCGCCGGAGTCGGTGATCGACCGGGCGGAGGCGCTGCAGTGGATGTTCTTCGAACAGCATGCGCTGGAGCCGAATATCGGCGCGGCCTATTTCTGGCTATCACTGGTGAAGGGCGGCCGCGACCTCCAGACCCACGCGCTGGAGGATTGGATGGAGCGAGGCTATGCCGCGCTGCAAGTGATGGAGAACCATCTCAAGATCGCGCGCTTCTTCGCCGCCGACCAGCTCACGGTCGCCGACATCGCGCTCTACGGCTACACCCACCTCGCCGACCGCTGCGATTTCGACCTCGCCACCTTTCCGGCGATCCGCGCCTGGCTCAGGCGGGTCGAGCACGTGCCCGGCTTCGTCGCGATGGACTGGCGACAGGTGGCCGAAATCGACGACACCGCGGGCATCGCCGCAGGGGCCTGAATAGCGGGAATTCTGGGTATAGCCCGTAAAATTACGGGCAAAACCTCCCACTACGCCGTGATTTTGCCATTTTTCGCACGGTCGCCGCCGCAATATTGCCGGCGACGATTGCGAATCCTCCAGCAGACAACGTGGGTGATTCGCCCGCGCATGTGAGGATTTGGACCATGACATGGTCGCACGGCACGGCCGGCTCCAAGAGCCGCCCCGCGCCAGCAGTCCCGTCCCGACTGGCGAGCGCGACCGCCACCTCGGTCACGATCGGCGCGTTGTCACTGTGTGTTGTGGTCACGCGGACAATGCTGTCGATCAAGGTCACGATGGCGCTGCCGCTTTCGACCTGATCCGGTGGTTTCAGAATCGTCAACCAACGCAAGGCGCGATGACTGAGATCGCGACCAGAGCATGTTGAAGACACCTGTCGGACTGGTAACGGTTGGACTGACCGTCGCGATCCTGCTCGCGGCCTCGCTGCTGATCGTCACAGGCACCCGCGGCGAGGATCGCCCGCCCGTGCTGCGCGTCCTGCCCCGCGCAGCGAAGTAGTGCGAGATAGTTCCGGTTGGAGCGGTAGCGATTCCCTCTCCACTCAAACAGTGCCGTAGCCCGGGTGGAGCGCCAGCGTAACCCAGGACCGCCCGTAAACGCTGATGCAGATGTCCCGGGTTACGCTTTCGCTCCACCCGGGCTACGAATTGCGCAACCGATCAGGTGAACCTGTGGAAGATCAGGAACGCGCCGGCGGCAATGAACGCAAAGCCGAGTGCGTGGTTCCAGCCGAGCGGCTCCTTGAGATAGAGCACGGAAAAGCCCGCGAACACGACCAGCGTGATCACCTCCTGCATGGTCTTGAGCTGCGCCGCCGAATAGACCGCGCTGCCCCAGCGGTTGGCCGGCACGGCAAGCCAATACTCAAAGAAGGCGATGCCCCAGCTTACCATGATCACCACCGGCAGCGGGCTCGCCTTGAACTTCAGGTGCCCGTACCAGGCAAAGGTCATGAAGATGTTGGACGCAAACAGCATCAGGATCGGCAGGATGGTCGGCGAAATCGTGGGCATCGATATCCTCTTGCAATGGTCCGCTACAGCATCCGAGCAGATCTTCTCGAGCGATCCATGCCACGGAACTGGTTCCAGGCAATTCGCATAGCATTTGACTCCAACAATGCGAAAGCTTGGCGCGCGCGATCAAACCCCTCTTAAGCGTGACGCGCAAAATCCCGCCGCAAGCGAAATCCGTCGTCAAACTGCGCGCCTATCCTCGGTTGTAACGAGGCGCAAGCATGCAGTTGAACTGGCGCACGATCCTGAGCCCTGCCCTCACGATGGCGACAGCGCTATCCGCCTTCGCCGTTGACCGTCATCTCGCCGCCGTGCCCAATCCGGCGCCGTTGTTCGTTTGCATTGTCGCGCTCGCGAGTTCCGTCGGCGGCATCGCATCGGGCCTTCTGAGCGCGGCCATTGCGGTGGCGGGCTCGGCGATCTTTTTCCTCAACCATCGCGCGACGCCCGGCTACGACCTGTCGGACCTGGCGCGGATGGCGATGCTGGCGGCGACCGCTACCGTCACCGCAGTCATCACCGCCGTGCTCAGGCGAAAATGGATCGATGCCTTCGCCTGGGAGCAGAAGCATCATGCCACCGCCGAGCGCTTGAAGGCCGCGCTCGACCAGGTCGACATCGGGATCGTGCTGCTGGATTCGGACACGCGAGCAGAGTTCATCAACCGCGCCTTCCGCGACTATTTCGCGCTATCGGACGAACAAGCCGAAAGCAAACCGCCGTTCATCGCGCTGATGTATCATGGCCGCGACACCGGCGCATATGAATTGCCGAAGCACGAATTGAACGACTTCATCGCGCGGCGCATCGAACTGATGCGGATCGGCGACTCCACCCCGATCAACATCAACCTCGCCGACGGCCAGGTGCTGCGCTTCAGTTGCACCGCACTGCCCGACGGCGGCCGCATGCTGAGCTACACGCCGGTGACCGACCTGGTGCGCCGCACCGACGATCCGAAGAAGGCGGACTATTATCGCTCCCTGCGCGGCATCGGTCGTGCACCTGATCGCGGGCCTGGCTCGGCTTTGCGCGCCGCCGAATAGCGCGGATTAAGTGGGCCACGCCGACGGCTGTGGATAACTTGCCTGTCACCGGGGCGTAACAAAGCACGGCTAGGCTTTCTTACGCGTTTGATCAGGCCCCCCGTCTCAGATCACACGCCCCCCGAGCGGTCCCCGTCAGTCGCCGCGTCTGACCGGGGCCGCTTTTTTTTGCGCGACGTCCGCTCATGGCTGCACTGCAGCCGACGATGACGTGCGAGCCCGGCGCCGCCTTGCGGGGTGCTGGCGTGCGGGCCACAATGCGTTCCCTTTCCTTCTGTTTTTTGGATCGCTCCATGCAAATTCGCAATCTCGGCGGCTCGGGCCTGCGCGTTTCCGCCGTCGGCCTTGGCTGTAACAATTTCGGCCAGCGCACCGACCTCGAAACCTCGCGCCAGGTGATCCACCGCGCGCTCGATCTCGGCATCACCCTGTTCGACACCGCCGACATCTATGCCGGCATGGGCGGCTCGGAGACGGTGCTCGGCACTGTGCTCGGCGATCGCCGCAAGGACATCGTGCTGGCGACGAAATATTCCAAGCCGATGGCGACCGACGGCACTAAACAGGGCGCCTCGCGGCGCTACATCATGTCCGCGGTCGAAGCGAGTTTGAGGCGATTGAAGACCGACTACATCGATCTCTACCAGCAGCATGATTACGACCCGCTGACGCCGATCGACGAAACCCTGCGTGCGCTCGACGATCTCGTGCGGCAGGGCAAGGTGCGCTACATCGGCAATTCGAATTTCCCGGCCTGGCGCATCGCGGAAGCCGAATATGTCGCGCGTGCGATGAATGTGAACCGCTTCGTCTCCTGCCAGGACGAATACAGCCTCGTGGTACGCGACATCGAGAAGGACCTGCTGCCGGCAGCTCAGGAATACAATCTCGGCCTGTTGCCGTTCTTCCCGCTCGCAAGCGGCCTGCTGACCGGCAAATACCAGCGCGGCACGGCGGCGCCTGCGGACACGCGCTTCGGCAAGATGCCGATGCTGCGCGACCGCTACATCACGCCGCGCAACGAGGATATCGTCGACAAACTCCAGGCCTTCGCCAAGGAGCGCGGCCACACCTTGCTGGAACTCGCCTTCTCCTGGCTCGCCTCACGCCCGCAAGTCTCAAGCGTGATCGCCGGCGCCACCCGCGTCGAGCAGGTCGAGCAGAACGTCAAGGCGATCGAGTGGACGTTGAGCGCGGAAGAGCTGGCGCAGATCGACGCGATCACGAAGAGCTAACCACACATGACGCCGTCGTCCCGGGCTTGACCCGGGACCCATAACCACAGGCGTTTGTGATGTGCTTCGCCGTAACCGCTTGCTCGCGCCACAACCACTCCCTGTGGTTGATGGGGTGGACGGCCCCCTACGGCATCAGTTGTGCCAGAATGAGGTTGTCGAAATCTCAAACG
>NZ_JBEGDB010000361.1:0-6609 GCF_043638955.1 Bradyrhizobium sp. 31Argb
CTCTTGCCACCCGAAAACTTGCCCATCCTCGAATGGCTCGGTATCAAAACGTCAAAATCACTGCGATGAACAACTAGTTGTGAGACCAGCTTCCTCGCTCCCCTCGCTAGGGAGCAAAATAGATGAGGCAATAGGAGGTCTCTCGGGAACATCGCTAGATGCGGCAATACGCACTTCCATCCTGTTTGCCGCGCGGCAGGCGACCGAGAATGCCGCAACGGTTCAGGCCCTGCTGGACAACCTGGTCTCGCGCGGGCTCGACCCGACGGTGCCAAGACTGTTCATCGCCGACGGCGCGAAGGCGTTGTCGAAGGCGATCCGCCGCACCTTCGGTTCGGCCGCCGCGATCCAGCGCTGCCAGATCCACAAGGCCCGCAACATTATGGAACGCTTGCCGAAACAGCATCATGCGGCCACCCGTCGGGTGCTGCGCCAGGCCTGGGAGCTCGATGACGCCGACAAGGCTGAAAAATTGATCCGCAATCTCGCGCGTCGACTCGACCAGCAATGGCCCGGCGTAGCGGCGAGCATCCTCGAAGGCCTCGACGAAATCCTGACTGTCGTCCGGTTGAAGCTGCCGAAGGAGCTTCGTCGATCGCTCGCCTGTTCAAGCGGTCCCGCTCCGCGGGTCCATTTCAGAAGCATCAGCATCCAGCTGCAATGCCTGCTGCTAGCGCCGCCAAAACTCCCACGATCGCCCAAATTACCCCACCCGACGTTGCGGACGATTCTTCAGGAGTTAATTCGGTTACACCGTAGGCTGATATGTCGGCCTTCATTGTTATCCCCTTTTCAAGTGCAAGCGCGAAGCTGAAGCTACCGCCTGGCAATGCAAAGACAGAAAGTCAAGGAACGTGCCAACTCTGCCAGGAAGCGCCCCACATAAACCGCTCTCCATTTTGTTCAATGGCTTAATCGAGAGTGTGGCCACGCCGGCCGTACATCTCCTTGTCCGAGACACGACAAACGGGACAACAGGCGGCGCGACCTGGACACGAACGCGCGACGCTGCCATCCGCACAATCTTTTCCTTGAATCGGTCGCGAGTCCTCGGGCGTGATCTCCGCATCCGCATCGCATTGCCGAGGTGGTAATGGCGGTAGTGCTTGTCTCAGGCTGCCAAAAGCTTGAGAGGCCTTCACCTTTGCGGATCTTTCGTCAACGAGCGTATCGCGGAGGGGAGGGGGCGCCAACTACGCCAAGAAGAAAGCTGTTCGATAGCTTATGGACTGCGCTCGCTTCGGCCTTCGACTCCGAGCAAGTCTCTGCGCGCCGCCATGGAGGGCGGCGGACATCCTGACCAGCACCGAGTTCACTATTGTGTAGTTCAGTTGAGGGCAACAAGCCAGGAAAGATGATGGAACCTGCCATCGCGCCGGCCTTTCGTTTTGGCGAACTATTTGTCTTGCCCGGTTCGGTCACTCGGGCTTTGTCTGCCGGTCCGCACCTGCAGCTGCCATGCTGTGAAGCCGCATCAACAACAAATAGGGTCGCGTTTGCGACGAGAATGCTATGACTTTGACATGCGACGTAATGTTCGCGCGGTCTGCAGCACATTTCAGCTAAGCCTCTGAGACGCAGAGCCGCTTATTACTGGCTTTCCTGAGCGCTTGGCACGAGACTTGAATCCGCTGCGTTGGCGGCAGCAGTTCCTGACCCGCCGACTGTGCGAAAGGAAAACGTATGAATATGTCAGCTATGGCGTGACCGAATTGAGTCTCGAAGAAGCGTGTGCTGCTGCGGGAGGACAAGATCCGTGCGCTTGGCTAATTACGCCAAATCCGGACGGTACTTATAACATCGATCCAATCATCTGTCCGACTGATCCGCCTCAGAGCGCATAAGGAACATGCGCAAAAAGTCGCTTGAGCAGCCAGTCTGTGGCGCAGATACCTGTCCTTCAGGCTGGCTCGCCTCATGATGTAAAAAATTCTGTGTAGGACGGAAACGCTTTCGCGCCGCAGCTACCGCTGGAATATCCTCTTCAACGTGCGTGAACAGTCCGTCGCTCTGGAGCCGGACAAATGTCGGCGCTGAGGCCGAGATTGTCAACTCGGAAAGACCCATGAGTTTCGGGAGTCGAACTATAAATGGAATCTATCTCCCGTTTGTCGGAGGAATTCTTGCATTAGCTGTGCGATTTCAGGGGGAGTAATGTACTGTGCTTGCGTGCCGAGCGTCTCATTTCGTAAACGCTGGACAGCTTGGCGCCCGTGCGGCAGCTATAGCGCCCGTCTCTACTGGCCGTGACCGCCTTCTTTCGTGGCTTCGTCTCGGGTAACCCCACGTCACTTATCTGCTTTCCCTCTCGGTCGCTGGGCACGATAGCTCCAGAAAGCGAGCACATGTAGCGTCGTCGGATTGCCTACACGGTCGCGATGACCTGCCCGGCGTCCAATGGCGTCTAACTGGTGCAGCCGTTGCTGCGGCCGCCAGCGTAATCCACGAGCGTTTAGCTGGATGTGGTCTGCGCCCGCCACAAGCGAGCGTAAGCGCCTTCAGCTGTCAGCAGATCAGCATGCCTTCCCTCCGCAACAACACGTCCCTTATCCAAGACGACGATCTTATCGGCTCCGCAAATCGTGTTGAGTCGATGAGAGATAACGACGATGATCTTGCCGGCCTGCCGCAGTTCCTCAACCGCCCGTATGACAAATGTCTCGGCGACGGAGTCGAGAGAGGCGGTCGCCTCGTCGAGGATTAGGACCTCTGGATCGCGGTACAAAGCTCGAGCCAACGCTAGGCGCTGCTTCTCTCCGCCCGAAGGGCGTACGCCGTTCTCGCCCAGATAGGCCTGGTAGCCACCAGGCCAGCGGTCGATCACGTCTCGCAGCCCGATTTGATCGCAGATGTGCACTATCTTCCCGGTGTTCGGCTCGAACTCGCCAAGGGCGATGTTCTCGATGACTGAGGCCGAGAACACGTCCACGGATTGCGGTACCGCGGCAACAATCTTGCGCAGGGATTCAGCCGAGAGGTCTTGGAGGTTATAGGAGCCGATGCGGATGCGTCCACCCTCAAGCGGGTACATATTTTGCAGCAGCGCAGCAAGCGAACTTTTGCCCGAGCCGCTTTCTCCGACCACGGCCGTGATCTCCCCTCGCCGGAAGGTGACGCTGAAATCCTTAAAAAGCTCCGGCTGGGCGCCATGGCGGAACGTGACGTTCTCCAGATGAATGTCGCCAACATCTGGCGTCGTAGCATTAATGCCGCCGCTGCTTGCTGGCTCAAGGTCGAATATCTCGAACAGGCGATCCGCCGCGATAATGGCATCCTGAACAATCCTGTTGGCGTGAATTAGGCTTGTAACCGGACCGGTGATATGGCCCAGCAACGCATAGCAGGACAGTAACTCGCCGGGCGTAATGGTCTGATCGAGGGCAAGCGTTGCACCAAACCACATCATCACGATGGTGAATAGGGTCGAGAGGAAGATCGATGCATTGTCTCCGACGATTGAGATGAGGCCGGACCTGTAGACGGAGTGCAGGGTCTTGACAAAGCGAGTCTCGAACTTAAGGCCGGCATAGCTCTCTATGCCGAAAGCCTTGATCGTGGAGATGGCTTCGAGTGATTCTACCACCTGCGCCTCCAGATCGGCCGCATTCTCCATAATGGCGCGCTCGCGCTTGCTATTCAGCCGGTTCATGGTCCAATAAACGAAGAGGTATAGTGGGACGGAGCCCGCCACGACCAAAGCGATTTTCCATGAGTAGACGAACATCAGCCCAAAGGAGAACAGGATCACCAGCACATCAACAAATAAGGTGATCGAGACGTCGTTCAGAAAGCTTCTGATCTTGACCGCGTCGTTCATGCGGGAGATGATTTCTCCCGTACGCATGCCATCAAAAAACTTCTGGGGCAGGCTTAGGATGTGATTGTAGTAGCCTAGGATCAAGTGGAGATCGATCTTTTGCCCCGTTTGCAGGACGAGCCGGTTTCGCAGGAAATTGATCAGGATCTGCGGCACAAGGATCAGCAGCATCACGACGCTCATGAGATTGAGCAAATTGCGGTTTCCTGCTGTGATAACATGATCGACAATCTTTTGTATGTAGATGGTCGTCGAGAGGCCGAGGAGGGTCGTCATCAGTGCGCCAACGAGGGCCTGCGTCAGCGCGGCTTGGTGGGGCGCAAGCAGTCGGGCAAAGCGGAGAAGGGGGGAGGTGGTCTCGTCGCGGCGCTTGAAGGTGTCTGCCGGAACCATGAGCACCAGGACACCAGTCCATTGCGTCTTGAATTCCTCGTGCGACAGCTTGCGGATCTCTCCATACGCTGGGTCCATGATGGTGACCCACCTCGGATCGATCGCCTGAACGACTACGAAGTGGTGCAGGACCTCCTTAACGACCACATGCGCGATGGCGGGCTTGGGGATCTTGTACAAGCTGTCGAAGCCACCTTTGACGCCCTTGGCAATGAAGCCGAGCTTTTGAGCCGCTTGGAGGAGACCCGACACGCTGGTGCCAGAGCGGTCCGTCGAGGCATACTGGCGGATGAGCGACAGTGGCAACTTGCAGCCATAGAAGGCTCCAACGGAAGCAAGACTGGCAGTCCCGCAATCCGTGATGTCGCGCTGCTTGAACTTGAGGATACGACTCGACATGGCGACTCACTGGCCCCTTAGAAAATTTAACTAGCGAGCTGACAGGAGCGGGTTAAGCCAATCATCGATCTGGTTGTAGAGTAGTTGCAGGAGTGTGCGCTTCGCCACGAGAAAGCGGCCGCGCACGGTCATGCCCTTCTTCAGATGACCAATTATCCCGTTTTTGAGTTCGAGGTAATTTCGAGAGAGCGCGCAGCGGACCTTGAACACCGGGTTCTTGTCACGCAGGGTGAAGTCCTGCGCCACGTCTAGCACTGTCGCGTCGATCACACCCCATTGATTGTAGTTGAAAGCATCGACCTGGAGCCGCACCGGCTGGCCGGGCCGTACGAATCCGATGTCTTTGGACGAAACGTAGATTTCTGCCACTAGTTCGCGGTCGGGCGAGATCCAGCCGACGGTTTGCCCCGCCTGGACGTAGCTTCCGGGCGTAAGGCCGGCGAATTGCTCGATAGCCCCTGACACGGGTGCACGGATGATAGTCAGATCGCGTTCATTCTCAAGCTGATGCAAGTTGGCTGTTAGTTCTCTCAGGCGCAGATTAGTGTCGAAGAGCTGCTGGTTCCATTCGGCGGATTTGCTCCGGGCGAGGATCTCGCCTCTCACCTCAAGGGTCTGGAGAGCCAAAGCCTTTTCCTCAATTGACTTTGCGGGCGCGGCGGCAACCGAGACGAGACGCTGAGCACGTTCGAATTCTGCGGCGGCATTCCTGCGGGCATATTGGTTCTCCCGCAACAAATTGAGAAAATGCAGCCACTCGGCCGTGGCGGAGTCGGTCCGCAGGGGGATGGGCGCGTCCGCCTGCGCACCGAAAGAGATCATGCTCTGGAGATCAGCGGTGCGATCGTTCTTCGCACGAATTTCGCCAAGGAGCATACTGATCTTCTCTTGAATGACCTTATCGTCAAGAGCGAGGATTTCTCCGCCTTGTGCAACAAGATCGTTCTCAACTGCGAGTACACGTGAGATACGCCCGGAGGCGGGCGCGATCAGAGGAGTCTTCTCGATGGTGGGACGAATCGCACCGGCACTTTGAACTGACAGCGTGACCGTTATGACTGGCAGCGACAGCAACGCCGCAACAACAGAAGATACAATGATCTTGTAGATCGCCAAAGATCGTCCTGATTCTCGCGACAGGATGCTCTCTGCAGTGAAGTTGATCATTTCAGGAGGGAGCAGGATATTGGTCATTGCAGACGTGTATTCCTATTGACGATTGGCGGCCTCCATGAAGACTCTGATCGAGTGGCGCCGGTCGCTGATTAAGTGGTGCACCGACCAGCGCCCCCGATTGCCGTGATAAGGCTTTAGCCATCTCACTATAGATGGCGACCAACGCCCCCGCGAAGAGCTCCAGCTCCGACTAGTGCTATTGCTACGACGGTCGCAACGCTAACCACTGTTTGCACGATCCTATCGAAAATCTTCCAGAACGAGCCTCCTGAAGTTGCCGCTGCTTCTTCGGGGGGCAATTCGGTTACGCCGTAGGCTGGCAGGTCGATTTTCATCGTTGGTCTTTTTTCCATGATTGCTCCTTTTTGTTGTCGAGCGCGTCAGCGTCGCTCGCAAGCTGGGGGATATCAAGAATCGTGCCAACTGCTCTGAGAAAGCGGAACCCCTTTCCATGCTGCTCGGAGGAATATCACCATGTCTGACGCGCGACAATGTAGGTTGTTCGCCGCTGAAGGAAGTCGTGGCCGACTTCACCCTGGAGAACCGGTTGCTAAATAGCCTGTAGGAGGATGGAGGAGTACGAGACATGAGATATCCTGCGTCCGAGAAAGCGTGAAAATGACCGTCGGCTTTGAACGCCGCACTAGACGTGTCCTCAATGCGCCGCCGGAACTTGGTAGACAGTCGATCCGTTTCGTTTTTTTGGGCGGCAGCGGATTGGCGCGATGACGGATTGCCGCCATCATGGGCGAAGGCGAGCATCACCAGGGAGACGTGGCGATGCCAGCCATGCCAGGATCTGCTTTCGTTGTGATCGAGCCCGA
>NZ_JBEGDB010000362.1:0-6583 GCF_043638955.1 Bradyrhizobium sp. 31Argb
TGGTGGCTACGATGAACCAGAAATCCTCCCTCCGCAAAATCCTTCAATTTGTCTCAAAGGTCTCGACGGCGAACAGCTCGACAAAGAGCTTGAACAATTCAGCGTCATCAGCGCTGGCTTTGACCTGGACGACACCGACTATTCTGCGATCCTCTTCGGCAACGGCGAGATGGTCAATTCTAGGTCCAGCGCACTGAACGATAACTCACTACGACAGGCTTTCGTGAACTCCTCGTCGTAACCCTACACCGCTTGGCGCACTCCCTAACTCAAATATGCGTCGCGATACGTTGCGCAAGAGTCCTGGGATCGAGATTAGCGCACGCCTTGCCTCAAGACTGACTGCAATTTCAGGCCGACCGTAACGTTACCAGAGTGAGTCACTCATACCACCGTCATCTCGCGCCTGAGATCGGGAGTGAAGATGGCCTTCGGGATCAGGGCGTGAACGCCGCGCACGATGTCCACCACCTGCGTCACGCGGAAGCTCGCGGCGATGCTGCACAGGGCGTAGGCGTCCAGCTCACCGATCTTTGCCCGCGTCGCCAGAAACCTGATCGCATTGCGCGCAGCAAGCGTCATCGCCGCGTTCAGGTCCTTGTCGAGCCCGATGATGATCCAATGTGTGTCTGTCTCCGCCACCGGCCAGGCCAGGTTCTTCTGCTTGTGGAGGATGATCTGGATGCGCAGCTCTTTCAGCCGCGTCTCCAGCGCGGTGGGCGAAATCTCGCCATCCCCCTGCACCGCGTGGCTATCGCCCGTATAGATGAGGGCGCCTGGCTTCCACACCGGGATGTAGAGCGTCGAGCCTTCGGACAGCTCGCTGAGATCGAGATTGCCGGCGTGCGGGCCCGGAGGCACCGAACTGGTCACGCCGGGGCTCAAGGGCGGGAAATAGCCGTCGGGCGGCGCAACGCCCAAGGTGCCCTGGAACGGCTTCAACGGAATGCTGATGTTGGGCATAAACTTGCCCGTCATGGCGCCAACGTCGAGATCGACGTACTTGATCTGCCCCTGCGCATAGTCCTGCGGCAGCAGGCCCGTGCCGAGCGATCCCGGATTTTTGAACACCGCGCCCCATTCGTAGGGACGAATCGACTGGTACCGGATTTCCAGCACGTCGCCCGGCTCGGCGCTGTTTACAGCGATCGGTCCGATGATCGAATGGGGCCCCCGGCCAGGATTGCTCACGCGCAGCTGCGCCAGGGTATCAACCGGCACTCCTGGCTGCATTTCATTCAGGAAGTGCGACCACGTATCGGGAAAGCTGATGGTGTCGCCCGACTCGATGGTAAGAATGGGCGGCAGGGTAGCGTCGAATACCCCGAGCCGAACCGTCTCCCTGGTCGACGGAACCACGTGCACGCGACCGTCAGACTGGGAACGGCGCATAGGCCCGGCGCCGGCCTCCTGCGCCCGCGCAAGGCTGGTGAACCGCGGCTCGACTGCAGCCAGCACACCCATAAAGCTGCTCGCTTGCAGGAACTTCCTGCGCCAGCGGCCACGGGCTGACAAATAGCCATCAAAGGTGCACTGATCGACATGGTCCATATGGAGGAGGCGATCGGAGGCGCGACTGTCAAATGCCGCGTCCTTGATATCCTCGCGGATGACACCCGTACCCTTCTCGTCGCCGCAGCCGAAGAGGTTGGCGCAGGCGTGATGGTGATGGTGAACGTGTTGGTTCGCGTGCTCGAGCTCCGACATGATGACCCTCGCAAATAAAGCTGATGCTACGGGTTCGCGCTGTCAGCAAACTCCTGCCGAGCTGTCCCGTCAATGGAATGCCCGCTGCCGTGAGTAGACGCAGTCCATTTGAACAACGAGCCTTTCACACTTCGGCTCTGAAAATGATCGGATGAAAGAATGATGCCGCGTTGGGACAGCGTGACTGTCGCATTACATCGCTTGCGCCAATAAAAGTTCGAGCATTGAATCCGCGATGATACGCCGCTACCGCCAGTAGTTTTTTCGAGTATACCCGCGCTCTCGCAGCGATGAAGAGAGCAAGCCCGGGCGTAGGGCGTGTGATGGATCCACGCGCGGCCGAACAGGAGAGGTCGCCTAGTCGGTCCACCTAACTGATTGGGAGTGGCCAACGCGCACCTCAAGCGCGCACCGCCCAGCACTGGCCGACAAACGGGAGGAGAATAATGAGCACCTGGCTTAGTGAGCGAGAACAGCGTCTCGTCGCGGGCGCGGAGGCGGCATCGGCTGCAACGCCTATACCGACACAGATTGTTTCCAACGGCGAGTATCTCCCGCCTCTGCAGAGCTCCACGCAGAGGAAGGTCGAGGCGCGGATCAACGAGCTCGCCGACGTGAACGGCAAGCACCTCGGCTTGAGCCGTAGGCAGTTCCTGCACACGAGCTGCGGCATGGCGGCAGCGTTCCTCGCCACGAACGACATCTACGGCAATGTTTTCCAGGTAGCGCCCGCCGAGGCTCGCGAGCCCGAGCTCATGCTGGCGCGCGCGCAAAGCCTCGCTGACCAGTTCATCTTCGATGTCCAGACCCATTTCGTGCGCGACGATTTCAATCACGCGGAGCTGTTGGACCTCGGCAAGTTCGCGAGCGAGCACTGGAACCCGAAGATGAAGGAGGAAGGCGTTTCCTCGCTCGCCCGCTACAAGTTCCAGAACTACGTGAAAGAGGTCTACTACGACAGCGACACCAACATGGCGCTCCTGAGCGGCGCGCCGTTCGATGACCCGAGCTGGTGGCTCCTGTCCAACGAGCAGATCGTCAAGGCGCGGGAGCTGATCAACGACTTCGCCGGATCGCGGCGCCTCTTGGCGCACAGCGTCATCACCCCCAAGCAACCCGGCTGGATGGACGAGGTGGACAAGGCGATCGAGGTCTACAAGCCGGATTCCTGGAAGTCCTACACGATTGGAGATCCGCTGGCGCCCTCGAAGTTTCCATGGCGGCTCGACGACGAGCAGGTGATGTATCCGTTCTACGAGAAAGCCGTGAAGTCCGGCATCAACACGCTGTGCATCCACAAGGGGCTGCTGCCGCCCGATTATGAGAAGTCGTTCGCCGGCGTGTGGGAATACGCGACGGCGTGGGACATCGGAAAGGCCGCCAAGGATTGGCCGCAGATGAACTTCGTGATCTATCACTCGGCGCTGCGGCCATTCCTCGAATTGCCTGACAAGGCGTGGGCGGAGTTCGAGCAGACCGGCCGCATCCAGTGGGCCTCCGATCTCACGGAGATCCCGCAGAAGTTCGGCGTCACCAATGTCTATGCCGAGCTCGGCACGTCCTTTGCCAACTCGGCGGTGGCGCATCCGAAATTCTGCGCCGCGCTTGTCGGCACACTGATCAAGGGGATGGGCGTTGACCACGTCATGTGGGGCACCGACTCGGTCTGGTACGGCTCACCGCAGTGGCAGATCGAGGCGCTCCGCCGGCTCGAAATCCCGGAGGATATACAGAAGAAGTACGGCTTTGGCGCGCTTGGCGACGCCAACAGTGCCACCAAGCGGCTGATCTTCGCGGGCAACGCAACCAGGTTCTACAAGATCAAGTTGAAGGCGGCTGAGAACACCAGGATGCCGGCCTTTTCCGAGGACCGCCTCGCGGCGCTCAAGAACGAGTACATACAAGCCGCGAAGCAACCCTCGAACCTGCGCTACGGCTACGTTCGCGCCACCTAAATGAACGGCGCCGGCGGCGCGGGCAAGCTTCTTCCCCGATAAGCTGACATTGTCAGAGTTCGTCGGCATGTCTCAAGCGTGCCAAACTCGGAAGTCATTGTTTTTTAATTTGGACGCGGTAGGCAGCCAATTTCTAGCTGCAATCGTGCGCAACCTGGGCGATCATCGTGGTTCGCCGGAGAATGCCTGCCGCAGTGCTGACAGCCGGTCGAGTGCAGTTCGCGCTAATGGGCCTTTTTGGACCGCGGCGAGTGCATCCTCGAACTGTTGCCGCGTCGCTATGCCGACCAAGATAGTGCCCATCGCCTGGTGAGACAGCGCAAACCGCGTGGCGGCTTCGGTCAGGCTGGTGGCGAACCCTTCCTTTACCAGCGGGGCTAGACGGCGTGCGCGATCGACGTCGGCATCGTAGCTCATAGCCGAACCAATCGGCTCGGGCGCCGGACCTGCGATCGGGTGACGCTCGGCTGAGCCCGACAATGCGCCGCCGGCAAGCACGCGGATGCCCACTATTCCAACGCCGGCCGCCTTGGTGCGGTCGAATAATCGTCCGTAATCTTGTGCCGGATAGTTCGTCGGCAATTCCTCGGCGGCAGATGGATTGAGCACGTTGTAGACGACCTGAGCGCTGTCGAAGGCGCGCGAGTCGATCACTTGATGCAGTGCCGCGGTGTCGCCTACTGCCGTAATCCCGAGGAAACGAGTTTTCCCCTGCTGACGCAGGCGCTCGAACGCTGGTACTACGTCGCCGAGCACCTGTCGGACGCTCAGCGCCAATCCGCCTCCTGTCTCGGTAATCGGATTGTGCAGGTGAAAGATGTCGACCCGGTCACGACGTAGTCGCGCCAGACTGCCTTCGAGCGACATCGCTACGGCGTCGGCGATGCGACCGAACTCGCTGGGCAGCAACCGGACTTTGGTGCCGACGGCCACGTTGGCAGGTTTCAGCTTTTGCAAGACTCGGCCAAGGTTCCTTTCTGATTCGCCATTGCCGTACAGCACCGCGGTGTCGAAGTAGTTCACGCCAGCATCGATCGCCCGCGCGATGGTACGCTCCTGCTCGGCAGGATCGCCGCGTACCATAAGTCCGCCCACTGCGCCGCAGCCGAAGCCCAGCACCGAAAGCTGCATCCCCGTACGCCCAAAGGCCCGCAATTGCATCGTTGTTTCTCCGACTGCATGCCGCGAGCGGCCAAACGGTCAGCCTGACGAATTTCTGCCGTCGCATGTGTCCCGTAAGAACCGGGCCGTGCGCAGTCTTCCAAGACTAGCACTTTTCGACTGCCGGACGCGTGAGAAATGGCTCACGTCCTGCCTCAAGTGCTAATCGGGCCAGATATCTTACCGGGGCCTCGCGACCACAAGTGTCCTTGTGGCGCCACAGCGTCGAGCAAGATTTTGGCCTCCCTCAAGTCGGGCATGCCGAAGCCCCTGAACCAGCCGCAGATCGGAGAGAGGAGATCACAGACTCCGGCGTTCCTGCCTCGGTCACTCCAGGGGCACACGTCGCGCACCTTGGATGCGGTGCAGCACCTGAGTGTTCAACCTCGTGCGACGGATGTCCTCCACGTCGGCCATTCTTAAGGAGTATTTGTGGCCGTGCTGAAGCAGGAGTACGATAGAACGAACTGCCCGGTGACCTCGTCTTGCCGCTGTTAGGGGAAACGATGAGTTACGCAGGTGCTGTAGCTGCCTGTGTGTACCGAAAACTTAAGCTCGGGCGTAGTGGTGATGAAGTCCGCCCAGGATGGGGCGTGAACTGATCGCACCGGTTCGCTGAACCGGGCGAGAAATTGGCGCATCCTTGTTCAAGGATCGATGCGTTCTGACGTTATTGTAATAGTCGGCGTAGGATTGCAGAAACCCGACGCAGATGCGCCTCGCCCAAAGCAATGACGTGGTCCAAACACTCACGCCGGATCGATCCGATCAGCCGTTCGGCAAAGCCATTCTGCCAAGGCGAGGCTGGTGCGGTGGGCTTGTCCCGGATGCCCATGGCGCGCAATCGGCGCGTGACAAGGCTGCCATAGATCCGGTCGCGATCGCGGATGAGGTAGTGCGGAGCCTCATCCCAAGGAAATGCCTCTGTTATTTGACGTGCAACCCATTCCGCCGTCGGATTTGCTGTGACGTTGATCCAGACCAGGTCTCTGCGATCTAGTCGGACAATGACAAATGCATAGAGCAGGTCGAAACCGATGGTGGGAACAACGAACAAATCCATGGCGGCAATGTCCGGCGCGTGATTACGCAAGAAGATCCGCCATCCCTGGCTGGGTGGCCCGCGTCGCTTCACCATGCACTTGGCGACGCTGGACTGCGCGACCTCGAACCCGAGCTTGAGCAGTTCGCCGTGGATGCGTGGCGCACCCCACAGCGGATTGTCGATGCTCATCCGCCGGATCAATCCGCGCAGCTCTGTGTCGATGGGCGGTCGCCCTCCCAATGGGCGTGACTTCCAACGCCAGTAGCCGCGAAAGCCGGCTTTGTGCCAACGCACGAGCGTCTCGGGCTGGATGATGATAAGAACCTTCAGGATTGATGGAAACCAGCGATACAGCCGGACCAAGAACCAGCGATCCTGGTTCGTGAGCCGGGCGCGACCATGCAGCTTGCGCCTCAAGACATTCAACTGATGCCGAAGCACCGCGTTCTCCGCTTCGAGCCGCAACTTCGACTTGAACGGCGAGGCGAGGACGGCCAGAACGAAACAGAGCAGCCCGATCATTCCGCCAGCTTAGGCGATTCCGTCACGTCATCAACTCGGATAGAGTTTTCGGTACACATACCTATCCAAACGCAAGGTTCTGTTGCGGTTTGGTCAGCACACCGAATGGGCTGATATGAAATGGACCCCGATTGTGGGACCACGTGCTTAGTTGGAAGGGGCTGCTCCGTTTGATAGACGGAGCGCATGATGA
>NZ_JBEGDB010000363.1:0-6528 GCF_043638955.1 Bradyrhizobium sp. 31Argb
GTTCTCCACAAGACTACCTCCCGCCAGGGAATCAGTCTTCGCCGATCTTCGCAACAAAGATGTGTGCATCAAATAGCGGAAATCGCGGCTGGCAATCTTGGCTAGAGGCCACGGAGGAGCTGATGGGCGTTTGGCGAAGTCGACCGCAAGCGCTGCACTATAGCCCCGGTGACCCAATAGTGCTGCGCGACGCCAACGGCGACAGCACCGGCTACCAAGACACCGCCATGACCGCGCGTCTGCGGGGAGAACTGCGCGAGGTCAATGACATGCTCTCGTCGATCAAAATCGAGCTCGACGGCGTGGCCTGGCGAGGCCGATACATGGTCTTCACCAGTGCCAACGGGGCCCAAAGCTTCATCCGGCCGGTGCCAGGCAATCCAGTGCGGCGGATCTTCGCCCGCAGCTCGTTCAAGCTCGGCGGAAGGGCCTACGGCTGGCACCAAAACATTCCGAAGGAGTGGCGCAAGCGCATCACAATCAACGGGATGACGACGGCCGAACTCGACTTTCGCGCGATGCACTTATCCATGCTCTATAACGAGGCCAACACGCCGATGCCGGCGGGCGATCCATATGCAATCCCAGGATGGCAACGCGTCGACGTCAAACTCGCCGTGAATATCGCGCTCAATGCCGCGACGACGCAGGGCGCAATCGGTGCGCTCAGCCAGGCCGCGGGCTTCTCAGCGCCGAACGACAGGACGAAGGCCGCCGAGGTCATTCTTGCTGTCCGCGCCAAGCACAACCCTATTGCCGGCGCCTTCGGCTCCGACGCAGGCATTCGCCTAATGCGCCGAGACTCCGACATCATGATGCGCGCGCTGAAGGTTCTCAACGCCGACGGGACACCAGCGCTGCCGGTTCATGACAGCTTGGTAGTGCCGCAGCGCCACGCGGGGACCGCAGCAGCGGCAATGAGCCGAGCGTGGGCAGAACTATCAACAGGGCCAAACACAGCCCGGATAGGATAACCCCCCGGAGGAGAAAGGGGGGAAGGAACCCACTCCGTTATGTAGGTACAAAGTCGAAGAGCCTTAATCCGATCAATGATTTCACGCGCAATGGAAGGATCGCCGTGAAAATCTACTTCACCGAGATCGACAACGTCATGATGAAGGACCCGGACGACTTCATCCTGCTAATGTTCTTGCGCCGGCATCACTGGGGCCGCCCGTTCTACATCGCCAAGGAGATGCACGCCGCATCCAGCCCGAGGCTGCTCGAGGAAAGGAGCTGCGCCGGTCAAAAAGGGAATGCAGAAGCCTCACCGAGTTCGTGAGGCAAGCGCCAATCTCTCTCAAAGAAGACCATCGTAGCCCTGGAAAAATAGCTACTGAGAACGCGGAAGGGCCTTCGTCTCGCTTGAGAAAACGGGCAGAATGGGCACGGGGTCCATCGAGATCGCGTGAGAAGACTGAATGAGTGTGACCTTGCGTCTGATTGCCGCGGTTCTCACCACTTCGGTGCTTCTGATTCCGAGAATTGCATACGCCGAATTGATGGGACACGGCGGACCTGTACGAGCGATTGCTGTTTCAGGCGATGGTGCGACGGTCCTGTCGGGAAGCTTTGACACTGCCGCGATCCGCTGGTCGCTCACGACCGAAGCCGCGGAGCAAGTGCTTCGGTTTCATTCGGACGCGGTGAACGCCGTTGCGTTTCTCAAGGACAGGAGAGTGGCAACGGCGGGCGCGGATGGACGCATCGCGATCTGGACGGCAGACCGGCAGGACCCTGACAGAGTCTTTGAAGGCCATACGGGGCCAATCGTTGCCATTGCCGTCTCGCCGGATGTGTCGACAATCGCATCCGCCTCCTGGGACGGTACGGTGCGGCTTTGGTCACTGTCGGATGGCACGTCGCGCGTGCTCGAGGGGCATTCGCAGAACGTCAACGGCGTTGCCTTCACACCTAACGGACGGTCGGTCGTGAGCGTGGGCTACGACATGACGGCACGGATCTGGCGCCTGACGGATGGTACGTCCGAGATTGCCACGTCGCCGGCACCATTGAACGCAGTTGCGATCGCGCCAGATGGCGAAATCGTCACAGGCGCGGCGGACGGTAGGCTCCGCATGATGACCTCCGACGGGAAGGAGAGCGGCGACGTCGCGGCCAGCGGCACGCCGATCGTGGCCTTGGCGATCTCGGGTGACGGCACCTTGATTGCCGCGGCCGGCGTTCGCGGCACCGTGTCGATCGTCGATCGCAAGGCGCGCAGCACGCTGCGCAAGCTCGTCGGTCCTAATCTGGCGGTCTGGTCGGTCGCGTTCCTGTCCGATGGCGCGACGCTCCTGACCGGTGGCGCTGACGGCAAGATCAGGCGCTGGAATGCACTGACCGGCGATGCCGTCGGCTCGAACGTGTTTGGTACATCGACCGATCCGCTCGCCGCCTATGCCGGCGATCACGGCGCCGAAATCTTCAGGGCCTGCGTCGCCTGCCACACGCTGTCGGAAACCGAAGTCCAGCGTGCCGGTCCAACGCTTGCCGGGATTTACGGCCGAAAGATCGCCTCGCTGCCGGGCTATCGCTTTTCCGAGGCGCTCAAGACGATGGACATCGTCTGGACGCCGGAGACCGTCTCAAAACTGTTCGAGATCGGACCGAATGCCTATACGCCCGGCACGAAGATGCCGGAGCAGCATATTGGCTCAGCCGAGGACCGCCGCGCGCTCACAGACTTTCTGGCGCGTGCGACGTCGAAGTAGCAAGTCCTGGCCTGTGTCGAGCAAGTTCACGGCCGAGGGAGGCGCCTGCAGCAGCTTGTGCCCAAACTGTGCCGCCGCGTCGAAGCCGGCGGGTAGCCCCGGGACAGGCGGCTCGCCTTCTACCACGCCTTCATTGGGGATACCCGAGAAGATCTCAGCCATAAAGTGCCAAGTATCGGTTTTTGAGGGCGAAGCAGAACTCGTCTGCTTAAGCAATGCATTGCCGTTCTTGACCCAACCCGGACATGGCCGGGCAACTTTGCTGTGACGCACAAGACATTCCCATTCGGTGATGTGTTAGAGTGCCTCCTCGCCTAAGGGAAGACCTGTGAGGCGGCGCAATTTCATTGCGGTCGTTGGCAACGCCGCCATCGAATGGCGGCTCGCGGCGCCTCGACATGGACGCCACGGTCGCATCGTAACCGTAGTGGGAGGAAATGTGGCCATGCGCAAGGACATCGAATTCAAGACCGAGGACGGCATCAAGTTGCGAGGCTGGCACTATCTGCCAGAGAACCGAACCGGCAAGGTGCCTACCATTGTTATGGCTCACGGCTTCTCCGCCGTGAAGGAAATGTATCTTGATCGCTTTGCGGACGCCTTTGCCGCGGCCGGGCTTGGCGTTTTGGTGTTCGACAACCGCAATTTCGGCGCGAGCGACGGCGAGCCCCGACAGGAAATCGACCCCTGGCTACAGGTTAGCGACTATCGAGACGCCATCACGTTTGCCGAAGCACTGCCTGAGACGGACCCCGCGCGCATCGGTATTTGGGGCTCAAGTTACAGCGGTGGTCATGTGATGGTGGTCGGGGCAATCGATCGACGGGCAAAATGTGTAGTGGCGCAAGTCCCGCTCGCCAGCGGTCACGACAATGCACGTCGCCTAATTCGAGCCGACTACCTTGCCGGGGTGCAACAGATGTTTGTCGACGATCGTCGTGCTCGCATGGCCGGGAAGCCGCCGGCTATGATTCCAGTGGTGGCCGAAGATCCGGCGGCGCCATCCGCCCTCCCTACACCGGACAGTTGGAAATGGTTCACCGAGACTGCTCGCAGCCGTGCGCCCTCCTGGAAGAATGAGGTTACCCTCCGCTCTATCGAGATGTTCACCGAATACGAGCCCGGAAGTTATGCCGCCTTTATTAGCCCTACGCCACTGATGATGGTGGTTGCGCTTGGTGATGTCCTTACGGTCGCGGACCTGGCCCTGGGGGCCTATGAGCGGGCGCTTGAGCCTAAGCGTCTCGTGACGCTGACCGGCGGCCATTTTGACGCCTACGTGAAGGATTTCGAAGCCTCCGCCGGACCAGCGACCGAATGGTTTACACAGCACCTGCTTGCTAAGTAGCCGACCAATAATCGTCCGGCTCGCGGCGATGCCTCAGAATCGCGTGCCTCCATGTTGGGCCAGAACGGTGAGAGTCCCGATTCTGGCCCATCAGCGAAGTGGCGGCACATGTCGTCGAGGTCCGCTCAGCGGGGTGGAGCCGACTAGATTTGCTCACCTTGAGTTCTTCGCATTTTGACCCAACTGAGACGTTGGCGCCCTGGTTTACTGTTATGCAAGGCGCGGCAAGCGCTGTGGCAGACTGCAACGCTGGGGCGAGAGGAGCACACGCGACGGCAGACGTTCATTGCGGGCATAGCGGTCATGGCAGCCCTGAGCTTAGCTCGACCGGCTTGCGCTGAGACCGACGCTAGCGGCCATAAAGCGGATTGCGATTGTCCATCCCAGCGAACCGCCCGAGCAACTCCGAGGTCTTGCCACGTCGCGGACTCGAGGAGCTTGGAAGCGACGTGCGCGCGGGCACCGGTCTCGATGCGCTAACGCGCGAAGATGCCTTGCTTGGCGATGGTTTCGACATGGCGTCTGTCCTGTCCCTCGGCGGGAGGCGCAAAGACCGCAACTTCCAATCTAGGCGATCTTGGCGACGCGGCCGAGACAGGCCGCACCTGCGCCACAGGTGCGCCCTATTGTCTTCCCTTTGCCCCCTTAATGTGCGCGCCAAGTCGGGGATCTGCAGTCGGAATTGAATGGGGAAACCGCGGCGGCGCGGCTGGCGACATTGAAGATTTGGCAAGCAAGCTGTGTTGCCGGCGCGCTGACCGCGATTTCGCTTGCCGCGATTTATCAGATCGCGGTATCGCGCCCGAGCGTCGCAACGCCGAATGCGAGAGTTGCTGATGCATTCAGCGCCATCCCACTGAACGTGACGACGGTCCTGACAAACGCCCTCGCAGCGTTGCCCGCCTCGGTCATCGAGGCGAAATTCGATACAACATCATCGGCTAATGCGATTGTTGCGGCGGAATTCAGCGATGCACCGGACGCGGTGATGCTGTCCGATGTGACCCGTTCGCTGCGACAAGGACGAATGTTGCAGGCCAGTGCCAGCCTTGAGGCTGTGCCGCCTGAGAACGAGGCAACGCCACAGCAGGGCCGTCCGCCTGCTTCGCCCAATCCGGACGAAGGCGAACTGCCGTATCTGAAGTACTACGTCTACTCGGAAATTCCGCCGCCGGAGAAACCCGCGAAGATCGCTCTAGCGGCATTGAGCGACGTTCCGCTCGGAACGCCCGTCCAGGAAGTCGAACGCGCGGCCAAGGCGTTCGGTGTCGATGCCAATTTCATGAAGGCGGTCGCCAAAATCGAATCCGATTTCAATCCCAGGGAACGCACCGGCTCCTATGTCGGTCTGTTCCAGCTAAGCAAGTCTGAGTTCGGCAAATACGGATCGGGCGACATCCTCAATCCTCGCGACAACGCGATGGCTGCCGCCTACAAGTTCGTCACCGAGGCTGTTCTATTCGAAGTAATAACTCACAAGCAGCCGACGTTTTCCGATCTCTACCTGATCCACCAGCAGGGCGGGGAAGGAGCCGCCGAACACGTCAGCCATCCGCAGCGGATTGCCTGGAAGTCGATGTGCGCAACCCAGGAGGGCTCGGCGAAGGGCGAGCGATGGTGCAAGCGCGCCATCTGGGGCAACACGCTGCCGGCGGTCAAACGCGAATGGAAGTCGGTCGATCGCCTCACCTCGGGCGCGTTCGTGGCGATGTGGCGGGACCGCGTCGACACCCTCTATGCCCGCTATCCAGCGCCAACGCTGGCGGCGGCCGAACGCTTGAGATGACAGTTTGCGACTGCCCACACGTCGTTTCGTCGGGAAGGTGTGTCGGCACTCTTGGGAGTCCAGTCTCCGACGCCGGAGAGAGGGTTGCGTTCCGCTCAGAGATCGGGTGGTTGCTCGGCCCCCGGCGGTCGGATTGATCTCAAGACCTCGACCGGTGCTGCTCCGAGGCCCGGGCTCCTAGATTCAGAAGCAATCATGTCGGCTGATGGCCCCGTCTGAGACCTTCCGGCCGACTCCGAATATGTCCGCTCGCTGGGCCTGACCGGAAATCATCGTACCGGGAGCGAAAGGGCGCCTGTTGACCCCAAACGGACATGCCGCAGTAGTCGCGACGAAATGGCGAGAGCATCCACGACGCCACCGACGAGCTCCAGAAGCATCTCGACAGGATCGAAGAAAGCAAGACCTGAACCCTCCTGACTTTGGCGCCAACCCACCGCCGCCGCACTGTCGCGCATTACGGTATGCGAAAGGCGATGCTGTTTCACCTCGTCGGTCTCCCGGTTTATGGGCCTTCGCCGCTTAATTCTTTTGATGTATCACCCTTCATCCACTTGAACACACTTGGCTGTCGGCGCGGAACGGCGTGTAGCCCATTAGGCTACTAGTGGTCTATCACAGTGATTTTGACTCTTTGGGGGTGGCTGGATAGGCGCGGCCGAGTTTGGCGCGAGCTTTGT
>NZ_JBEGDB010000364.1:0-6498 GCF_043638955.1 Bradyrhizobium sp. 31Argb
CGAGCCGCCCCTCATCCGCCGTGAGACGCGCGGAGTTAAATCACTGATTTGCCCGACGGCGAAAGCGGAATGTTTTTCGCAAGAGGGCTGGACAGACTTTTGGTGATTTGCCCGTCGGGTTGATTTGTCGCATGCAAGGTAGCCACATCGTCATTGCGAGCGCAGCGAAGCAATCCATAGCGCCGCTTGTGGAGACGTGGATTGCTTCGCTGCGCTCGCAATGACGCCGGTGGCCATGCGCGCGAAAGGCGGTGGGTTACGCTTCGCTAACCCACCCTACGAAGCTGCGCTTTGCCCACCCTACGGCGTCATCGGCCCATGAGTTGGTCGGCGAAATAGCCGATGGTCTTGCGGTACACGACCGCTCTGTTCCATTCGCGCATCGCTTCGAAATTGGCGCTGCCTTCCTCGTAAGATGCGCCCATCTTGAAGCCGTTGGTGTGCAGGAGGTTCGCGGTGGAGGCGAGCACGTCGGGCACGCTATGGCGGAGATCGACATGGCCGTTGCCGTCGAAGTCGACGCCGTATTTGATGTAGGACGACGGCAGGAATTGGGTCTGGCCGATCTCGCCGGCATAGGCGCCGATCATGTCGTTGAGGCGGAGATCGCCGCGCTGCACGATCTGCAGCGCCGAGAGCAGTTCGTTCTGGAACAGCTCGGTGCGGCGGCAATCATGCGCGAGCGTGGCGAGCACGCGGAACACCGGCAGCTTGCCCATGTCGCCCTTGCCGAAATCGGTCTCCAATCCCCAGATCGCGACCAGGATCTGGCGCGGCACGCCGTACTTCTGTTCGATGCTCGCAAGCAGCGCCGCATGACGCTGTAGCATTGCGCGCCCCGTGTTGATCCGCCCGGGCCCGACGCGGGTCGCGACATATTGCTCAAAGCTCTTGCGGAACGTGCCACGCTGGCGCCGGTCGAAGGCAAGCACGCCCGCATCCTGCTGCACGCCATCGAGCCCCTGCGAGATCACGTTTTGCGAGATGCCGGCCGCGGCCGCTTCCTGCGAAATGCCGGCAATGAAAGCATGGAAGTCACCGCCGCAGCGGGCGGCATAGGCGGGGGCAGAGATGGAGGGAATGCCAAGGACGATTACAAGGACGACAACGCGGATGTAGCGCATGGTTCGGCATTTTCCTCCAAAAAAGATGGCGCGTAACCGCACCGATCGGGGTTCTAGCATCCTATGTGGCCCGCGGCGAGCGACCTTCCCGTGAGTCGCCGACACGACTTCTGGTAGCATTTTTTATGGAGATCGCTTACGTTAGGGACATATTACTTTAAGCCGATTTTTGGAGATAAGGATGAGCAACTCAGATTCTCAAAATAATTCCCCTGCGAGCAATCCGCTGTCACAATTTCTCACGCCGGAAGCGATGTTGACGCCGGGCGTCGCGGGTGCACTGACGATGATGATCACGAATGCACTGACCGTGAATTTCTCGATGCCACGCGCGTGGGTCGGTCTCAGCCTGAGCTTTGTGTTTGGATTGCTTGTCCTGGTGACAACGCGAAATCTGCTCCAGAAGGCCGTGTTCTATGTGCTCAACTCGCTGGTTATCTTCTGCGTGGCTGCTGGCGCAAACGGCCTCGGGGCGGGAGCCTCACAACGCGTCAGCCTGTCCCTGACAACAACGGCCTTCGCTCAAGACATAACTTCCTCCCAAAAGCAGCAGACGCTGGAATATTGCTCGAATCTATCCGCCGCTGTTGCGGAGGCCCAAAAGGCCAATCAGCCGCCGGACAAAATTCTGGAACTCATCAAGCCGTGCCAGACCGTCAGCAAGGATATCTTAAGGAGCGGCATAGCTGGTGGAGCAAATAGCGTAACCCAGCCCACGGGCAGATTCTTCTCCCCGTGGAAATTCTAGCAAGTGCACGGTTGGCCGGTCAGGAGGCGGCGTTCTTCGGCGAACGCCTTTAACGCGAGATCATGCCTGCGAAACTCACCTCCGTCAAAATGCCAACGAGACCTTTTGCCGCGCGGCTTGGCGCGCGCGGTTGGCGTTTCCTCGGCGTACTACGGCACCTTACGCGCCCGTGCACGTTTGAGCGGTCGCGCGAACCGCGTTATATGGATGCGGCGCGGCTCGGTGTTGCCCTTCATTGCGGAGGCGGCTTATGAGATCAATCACCCGTCGTTTCTTCCTGTCGCTGGCGGCCGCCGTTAGTCCGGCAGCGGCAATGGCCCATCATGGTTGGGGCGGTTACGACACCTCCAAGGCGTTCACCGTCACCGGCGAAGTCCTGAAATCTGCATTCCAGAATCCGCACTGCGAGATCGAGATGGAGGTTGGCGGCAAGCACTGGCACTTCGTGCTTGCGCCGCCCTCGCGCATGCAAAATCGCGGAATCACGCCGGACCTTATCGCGCCGGGCAAGACCTGCACCGTGTTCGGCTATCCCCACACCAGCAATCCGGACGAGGCCCGGATCGAATACATCATTCTCGACGGCAAACGCTTCGAATTGCGGTAGGCCAGCGTGGAGCAGCATCCGGCCCCGCCGATCTTCCTGGCCTTGCAGGAAAGCGCGCTCGGGCATCTGATGCGCAACTCACCCGCGCTTTATCCCGCGGTCGAGATCCTGCACATCCTCGGCTTCGTTGTGCTGGTGGGATCGATCCTGGCCCTCGATGTCAGGTTGCTCGGCTTGGGACGCGCGATTCCGATCCAGCCGATGGCACAATTGCTGCTGCCTTTGTCACGCGTCGGTTTTCTTCTCGCGATCGGTATGGGTTTCCTGCTGTTCAGCGCCGACGCGGCGCATGTGGTGCGCAATCCTGCGTTCCAGGCCAAGCTGTTTCTGATCGTGGCCGCGCTGGTCAATGTCATGATCGCGCATTCCGGCCCGTGGCGACAAGTTTCGCTCTGGGGAGGCGAAGCGTCCGGTGGCGCAAAGGTCACAGCGCTGCTGTCGCTTGTACTGTGGGTCGGCGCCGTCTGCGCCGGGCGTCTTATAGCGTATTTTTGACAGGCTTCGCCCCATGGATCGCATCCGCCTTGCCATTTTCACAATCCTCCTCACCCTCTGCGCCGCGCCTGATATCGCGAGCTCCAACGAAGCTGAGGCCTGGACCGCGCTGCGCGCAGGCCGGCATGTTGCCCTGATGCGGCATGCCGATGCGCCGGGTGGCGCAGGCGACCCGCCCGGGTTCAGGATTGATGACTGCGGCACGCAGCGCAATCTCAGCAGCAAAGGCCGCGCGGACGCCGCAAGGATCGGTGCGCGGCTCAGGTCGGAAGGGATTGCGGTCGAGAAAATCCTCTCTTCGCCCTGGTGCCGCCGCATTGACACTGCAACGCTGCTGGAACTGGGGCCGATCGAAGTCGAGCCCGCATTCGGCAACGTGGTGGTGCTCAGCGATCAAACCGCAGCTCTGACCGCCGGGGCACGCGCGGTCATCGACAAATGGACCGGGAGCGGAATCCTGCTTGTCGTGACGCATGGCGCAAATATTCGGGCACTCACGGGCGTTTCGCCGGCGAGCGGCGAGATTGTCGTGGTCCGAAGCGAGGGTGGCGGCAGCAAGCCCGTGGGTCGCCTGATTCTCGATTGACGCATCGTGGATGCGCCAAGCGCGCGATCGGGCCCGACTTAGGAACGAAGCTGGAGCCATGCCGGTTATGAGTCAGAACCGGGCTCCGGCTTTTCAATTCGCCGGTTTGTCGGCTGAGCCGCCGTCCCTGTCGCCTGGAAAATGCGATAGGATTTCGTCATGAGCGACATGCAGGAAGAGGCGCCCTCGCCGCGCCAGTCTCTTGTTTTCCGAGCGCCGCTATTTCGGCTGCTTGCGATCAATCTCGCCGTCGGCGTCTTGGTTGCGGTGTTGTTGGTCGGCGGCCTGCTGCTGCTCAATCCCGGCCACCTGCGTGACCTGATTCTGGCCGATGACAGCCCTGGCGTTGCGCTCGGGCTGCTCTTGTTCGGCTTCATCGTCACGCTGGGCTCGAGCGCGATGGGCACGGCGATCATGGCGATGGGACAGCAGCAGACCGACGGCGGCCCGCGACGCGGGCGCGGCCAACTCGTGGCGCAGACGGTCGCCGCCATGGCGCCAACCCAGGGCAAGGCGGCGTCCGGCAGCTAGAGCGCCGTAGCCCGGGTGGAGCGCCAGCGTAACCCGGGGGCCGCCGGTGAGTGTTGACGCAGCCGTCCCGGGTTGCGCTTCGCTCCACCCGGGCTACCAGGCTTGCAGGATTAGCCTCGACTTCAATGCAGGTTGAACAGGTTCTTCACCAACTGCCCGGACATGATATCCGCGAAGGACAGTTTGATCTCCGGAGCGGCCGGCGATGCCGGGCTGGCCGGCGCGACCGCGGGAGCCAGCGGTAATGGCGGCTGCACCGCCGCAACCTTCGGCGCCTGCCGTTTGACAACCTTCTTGGCCTTTTTCTCGGTCTCGACCGCCGGCGGAGGCGGAGGCGCTTCGGCGACCGCGCGCACCGGCGGCGGTTCGCTTGGCGACACAGCTTCGGCCAGCGTCGGCGGCGGCACTATGGTGGGCAGGCTGGTGTCCATGACGACAAGTTCGGGTGGCCGCTCGAGCGAAGCAATCCGGATGGCCGGCCGCTCGACCGGCTCACCCGCCGCCTCGGTTAACGATTGTGGCGCGCACCAGTCAGCGATGTACAACAACGCAAGAAGCGATGCGCCAACCCAGGCGATGTATCGTCCGACAGGCATAACCATCTCTCGTCACCATGCTGATGTGACGAGGAGCAAAGGCCGTAATTCCTGACGGTTGGTAACCGCGACGAGGTTTGCGGGGAAATATCGAAACGTGGTTACCGTCCCAACTGAGGACTCTGAAGAGTTAATCAGCGAGAGTTCACCTATCAGCGAGAGTCGCGCCGCAAGGCACGGCAGCAGCGTCAAGCCATCTCTGACGGCACGGCCACGCCGACCGCTGGCGGCGCGGTTTCACCCTCGACCGGCGTGGCTTTGCTGGCGTCCGCGCTTACGCGCGGTGCATTGATCAGGCTCACCAGCGTGTAGCTGACAATGAGCAGCAGAAACCATGAGCCGAGCTTGTCGAAGGAGACCATCGACCAGCCGTGTCGCTGTGAGGGGTAGAGCCAGATTTTGGTGAAGGTCCCGATATTTTCGGAGAACCAGATGAACAGCGACACCAGCAGGAGGCCGAGCAGGAGCGGCATCGAGCGGTATTCGCGCCAGACCTTGAAACCAACCGTGGTGCGGCCGAGCAGCCATGCAGCGGCGCCGAACAGCAGCCAACGCGCATCAGGCACGAAATGGTGGCTGAAGAAATTGACGTAGATCGCCATGCTGAGCAGGATCAGGCTCAACCGCCGCGGATGGTCAAAAAAGCGGAAATCGAACAGCCGCCAGACCCGGCAGAGATAGCTGCCGATGCAGGAATACATGAAGCCGGTGAAGAGCGGCACGCCGCCAATCCTGAAAAAGCTCGGCTCCGGATAGATCCAGGAGCCGACCGACGTCTTGAAGATCTCCATCACCGTGCCGACGACGTGATAGATCAGGATGATCTTCGCCTCCTCCAGCGTCTCCAGCCGGGTCGCGAGCAGCACGGCCTGGACGGCGATCATGCAGAGCAAGAGAAAGTCGTAGCGCGGCAGCGCCGCATCTGCCGGATAGAACCGCCAGGTACCGATCATCAGCGCGACCGCAATCCCGCCGAACAGGCAGGCCCATCCCTGCTTCACGCCGAAGCGAAAGAATTCGTAAAGCGCCGCGGACCATCGCCGCTGCGCCATGAACAGTCCGAGGCGGTGTTCACCGGCGATGAATCGGCGAAGCGGTGGCCAGATGGCGGCGGCGCTGATGTTGGGCTCGGGCATGCCGGCTCGCTGGGTCGGGCGGTGATGCATGGCTGCCGAAGCTGACGGCATAACGCGGTCGAAAGTGGGCAAAGATTTGCAGATTTCGCCGAGATCATGATCCGATTAGACGGAATCGGATCATGATCTCATCTCTTTGTTTGAGCATGATCTTTTCGGAAAACCGGTTTCCACTTTTCCGGATCATGCTCTAGCACGCGTTCCTCGCGCGGGGGGAAGCTCACATTCATTGCTGCGGGGCAGGCAGTCGCAGCAACGCCCGTTATTTTCTTTGACAGCGGAGCCCTGATCGACGACAAGCCGCCATGGCCAAGAAACCCGGGACCAATCCCAAAGGCGAGTTCGCCTTTTTCAATGTCTTCTATGAAGACGGCTCGCAACGCTCCAACCGGCGCGTGCCCGCCGAGTTGCTTGGCGGCCTCGACGGCGACGAGCCGGCGCGCGGCTACATCCTCGAGCAGGACCGCGAGATCGCCGAGAAATCCGGCCGGCCGCCGCTCGCGATCAAGAAAATCGAGCGGGTCGGGGTGAAGAGGAAATAGGCAGCCGCCCGTCGACCTTCGTAGAGCATATTCGGGAGACAAAACCGGCGGGCCTTCGTCTGAAATGGACCCCGATTGTGGGACCACGTGCTTAGTTGGAAGGGGCTGCTCCGTTTGATAGACGGAGCGCATG
>NZ_JBEGDB010000365.1:0-6480 GCF_043638955.1 Bradyrhizobium sp. 31Argb
GCAGACCTGAACGAAACGAGAATTGTGTTACCCATGTCGTCGGTTTGAAGTGTTACCCATGTCGCCGGTTGCTCACGGTGCGAGTTGATGTGCCCTCGCCCCTTGTGGGAGAGGGCTGCTCAGGTGGTGGAGGCGGACTCACTTGGGTGAGGGGTTGGCTCCGCGGGCGCTCGTCCCTCGAGAGACCGGAGACCCTCACCCGGATTGCATCTGGCGATGCAATCCGGCCTCTCCCTTGCAGGGAGAGGCGGGAGCAAGTGAGAGCGGCGGGCGACACGCGTCCCTACTCGTTTGTGGCGCCGGCTCTTGCAAAACGGCGGCGGATGCGGGTCAGGAGGCCGTCGCAGACTTCGCGATAGGCTTGGAGTTTCTGCTCGCGGTTGCCTTCGGTGCCGGTGGGGTCATGGGTCGGCCAGTATTCGACGTCGGCGGCAAGCGTGCGGGTCAATTCCAGCGCCTTGTGGTGGGCTTCCGGCGACAGCGTAACGATAAGGTCGAAATTGAGCCCTTCCCAATCCTCGAGCTCGTCGAAGGTGATCGGCTTGTGGGCGGAGATATCCTGGCCGAGCTCGGCCATCACGGCGACCGCGAACGGATCGAGCTCGCCCTTCTTCACGCCGGCCGAGCGCACATAGAGTCCTTGCGGAAACATCTGCTGCAACAGGCTCGCCGCCATCGGCGAACGCACGCTGTTCTGGCCACATGCGAACAGCACGGCCTGCGGATTGCGCGCGGGGGGCGCCCCCATCGCTTAAGCTTTGTTGGATTGCGGCCGCGCGCGCCTCATGCGTCCTGCCCCTTCCAGTGGAGGACGCAGATCAGCGTGAATAGCCGCCGCGCGGTCTCGAAATCGATCCGCACCTTGCCCTTCAACCGCTCCTGCAGCGTGCGCGAGCCCTCGTCATGGATGCCGCGGCGGCCCATGTCGATGGCCTCGATCTTGTCCGGCGTCGCGGTCCGGATCGCCTGGTAGTAGCTATCGCAGATCATGAAATAGTCCTTCACGATCCGCCGGAACGGCGTCAGCGACAACAGATGCGCCACCACCGGCGTGCCGTCTTCCCGCCTGATGTCGAACATCAGCCGGTTGCCGGTGATCGCGATGTGCAGCGTGTACGGCCCGGGCTCCGTGCCAACAGGCGCGAACAGGTTCTGCTCGATCAGGTCGTAGATCGCGATCGCGCGCTCATGCTCGATGTCCGGCCCGGAACGCCCGATCGATTCCTCGTCAAGCGTCACCGCGACGATGCGATTGTTGGGATCCTCCTCAGTGGGCGGCTTGTTCATGAGAGGTTGAGGCGCAGTCCGACGGAACGGGAATGGGCGTCCAGCCCCTCGGCCTTGCCGAGAGTCATCGCGGCCGGCCCCAGCGCGCGCAACTGGTCGGGGCCGCATTTGAGGATCGAGGTCCGCTTCATGAAGTCGAGCACGCCGAGGCCGGAGGAGAACCGCGCCGAGCGCGCGGTCGGCAGCACATGGTTGGAGCCGCCGACATAATCGCCGATCGCTTCCGGCGTATGCGGGCCCAAGAAGATCGCGCCGGCGTTACGGACCTTGGCCGCGAACGCTTCGGCATCCGCTGTCATGACTTCCAGATGCTCGGCCGCGATCGCATTCGCGAGCGGCACTGCATCGTCGAGATTTTTCACGAGGATAATTGCGCCGAAATCATTCCAGGAGGCGCGCGCGATTTCTGCGCGCGGCAAGGTGACGAGCTGCGCTTCCACCGCGCGCTCGACATCGGCGGCGAGCCGCGCGCTGTCGGTGATCAGGATCGATTGCGCGCTCGCGTCATGCTCGGCCTGCGCCAGGAGATCCGCGGCAATCCAGTCGGCATTGGAGGTCGCGTCGGCGATCACGAGCACTTCGGAAGGACCCGCGATCATGTCGATGCCGACCTTGCCGAACACCAGCCGCTTGGCGGCGGCCACATAGGCGTTGCCGGGGCCGACGATTTTTGCAACGGGCGCGATCGTGGCCGTGCCATAGGCAAGCGCCGCCACCGCCTGCGCGCCGCCGACGCGATAGATCTCGGAGACGCCGCCGAGCTGAGCGGCCGCCAGCACCAGCGGGTTGAGCTTGCCATCGGGCGCCGGCACCACCATCACCACGCGCGGCACACCGGCGACCCTCGCCGGCACCGCATTCATCAGCACCGAGGACGGGTAGGCCGCGGTGCCGCCGGGGACATAGAGCCCGACCGCTTCGACGGCGCTCCAGCGCCAGCCGAGCTCGACGCCGAGCGGGTCGACAAAGCGCTCGTCCTTCGGCATCTGGCGCTGATGGAAGGTTTCGATGCGGTCGCGGGCGAGCTTGAGCGCGTCGACCGTGGCGGCATCGCAGGCCTTCACCGCGGCATCGATCTCGGCCGCGGTGAAGCGCAGGCCGGAGGCGTCGAGCTCGAGCCGGTCGAATTTACGGGTCGCCTCGATCAGCGCGGCATCGCCCCGCGCCACCACGTCGTCGACGATCGCCCGCGTCGCGCGCTCGACATCGGCCGAAACCTCGCGCTTGGCGGCAAGGAAGGCGGCAAAGCGCTGCTCAAAATCGGCACTGCTTCGGTCCAGGCGGAGGGGCATGGGGCGTTCTTGTGATTGAGATCAGGGTCCCTGCTCAATGGCGCGGCGGATAGGGGCCGTCAACCCTCGATGGCCGACAAAGGAGCCGGGCGGTAGGGTGGGCAAAGCGTAGCGTGCCCACCATCTAACGGCGTGCTCGGAATGGTGGGCACGCTGCGCTTTGCCCACCCTACGGCACTTTCACCGGGACGACACGGAATCACTCCCCGCCGGGGCGGTGCCGAGGTCGTCGGGGCCGAGGTCGGTCAATTCGCATTCCAGGCATTCGACGTCGAGCCGGAGCGTGGCGCCCTGGCTGAACAGGAGCAGGGCGCTGCCGCCGGGGGCGGCGCCCTGGTGAAACTCGATGCCGAGCAGTTCCAGGGTGGCGTCCGGCGCCTCCAGGTTGATCTTGCGCGACTTGCAGGCAAGCACGCGGTCGAAGCGCAGCGCCGCGATCAGCCGGCGCGAGGCGGTTTCGCCCGACAGCGTCTGCTCCCAGTCGAGCCTGGACATGCCGACCACGAGCCGCTTCTCGCCCTGGCGCCAGACGATGTCGGAGGCCTGCACGTGGGCGTCCTGCACATGCGCCGAGATCACGGCGAGATCGTCGGCATCGAGCGCGATCAGTTTGAGCGGCGCGGGCGGCATCATGCCGAAAGCAATCTCCTGGGCCAGAACCGGTTCCCCCCGATATCAGTCCCTGATGCGCTCGATCGACGCGCCGCAGGCCGACAGCTTCTCCTCCAGCCGCTCGAAGCCGCGATCGAGATGGTAGACGCGGTTGACCATGGTCTCGCCCTCGGCGGCAAGGCCCGCGATGACAAGCGAGACGGACGCGCGCAGGTCCGTCGCCATGACAGGCGCACCGCGCAATCTGTCGGTGCCGCGGATGGTGGCTGTCTCGCCGTCGAGCGCAATCCTGGCGCCGAATCGCGCCAATTCCTGCACATGCATGAAGCGGTTCTCGAAGATGGTCTCGGTGATGACGGACGCGCCGCCGGCGCAGGTCATCAGCGCCATCAGTTGCGCCTGCAGGTCGGTCGGGAAACCGGGGAACGGCGCGGTCGTGACCTGCACCGGGCGAAGGCCGGCGCCGTTGCGGCCGATGCGGATGCCGTCATTGTTGACGCTGACGGTGGTGCCGGCTTCGCAGAGCACATCGAGCGCCGATTGCAGCAGTTCTGGTCGTGCGCCGGAAAGCTGCACCTCGCCGCCGGTCATCGCGACCGCCATCGCATAGGTGCCGGCCTCGATGCGATCCGGCAGCACGGTGTGGCGCGCGCCATGGAGCCTGGCGACACCCTCGACGATGATGGAGGGCGTGCCGGCGCCGGTGATGCGGGCGCCCATCTTGTTCAGGCAGGCGGCGACATCGGCGATTTCAGGCTCGCAGGCGGCGTTGGTGATGACGCTGGTTCCCCTGGCAAGCGTCGCCGCCATCAGCGCGACATGGGTGCCGCTCACCGTAACCTTGGGGAAGGCGATGTCGGCGCCGCGCAGGCCACCGGGCGCTTTCGCGACGACATAACCGCCGTCGATCAAGATCTCCGCCCCGAGCTTCTCCAGCGCCATGATCAGGAGATCGACCGGCCGAGTGCCGATGGCGCAGCCGCCGGGCAGCGACACCCTCGCCTCATGCATGCGCGCAATCAGCGGCGCGATCACCCAGAAGCTGGCGCGCATCCGCGACACCAAATCATACGGCGCGGTGGTGTCGATGATATCGGCGGCCGAGATGTGCAGGGTCTGGCCCTGGTACTCGCGGTCGCCGGGCCGCTTGCCCGCGGACATGATGTCGACGCCGTGATTACCGAGGATGCGCTGGAGTTGCGCGACGTCGGCAAGCCGCGGCACGTTGTCGAGGATCAGCGTCTCCTCGGTGAGGAGTGCTGCGATCATCAGAGGCAGCGCGGCATTCTTCGCGCCCGATATCGAGATGGTGCCGTTGAGCTTGTTGCCGCCGACGATTCGGATGCGATCCATGCTGCCTCTTGCTCTGATCCGCGAAAAACCTATCGAAGGAAGGGGCTACCGCAAAAGTGTTGAAATTTAGGGCGATTCCGTGGGCTTCCTCGTCATTTCCGGGCGATGCGCCGGCATCTCGCCCGGAAATCTCGCGCAATAGGCGCGGAAACGGAGTTCAGGCGGCGGCCGCGAACTGGTCGAAGGAGACGCCGGTCAGCGTCGCCGAGACCTCCCACAGCATCGCCCCGACCGCGGCATCCTTCGCCTGCGGCATGATCCTCGCCTCCATCGGCGGGCCCTTCAACTCGTAGAACCAGTTCGGTCCATAATAGCCGCCGCGCTTGGCGTCCGGCGAGGTCGCGGCAAATAATGTCGGCAACGCGCCGGCCGCGGCGGACTGGCTGGCATAGGGTTGCAGCACGCGGCTGAAATACGAGGACAGGCTCCTCGTACCCGGGCCGTTCGGGATCAGGTCGGTGCGCGCATATCCGGGATGGGCAGCGTTGCTGATCAGACCCCAGCCGGCGGCGTCGCTGCGGCGCTGCAATTCGAGCGCGAACATCAGCATCGCCAGCTTCGACTGGCAGTAGGCGCGCCACGGGCGGTAGGACCGCTCCGACTGGAGGTCGGCGAAATCGATCGCGCCGGAGCGGTGCGCCAGGCTCGAGAGGTTGACTACCCGGGGCTTGAGGCCGCGGCGAAGCTGCGGCAGCAGCCGTGCGGTGAGCGCGTAATGGCCGAAATAGTTGATGCCGAGCTGCATCTCGAAACCGTCCTGCGTCGTCCGCCGCTTCGGCAGCGCCATCACGCCGGCATTGTTGATGAGGAGATCGACCGAAGGGCGGCTGATGGCGAAGCGGCCGGCGAAGTCGGCGACCGAGGCAAGGCTTGCCAGATCGAGCGTCTCGTAGCTGACGTCGGCGTTCGGATATTGCGCGCGGATGCGCTCGAGCGCGTGCTTGCCTTTGATGTCGTTGCGGCCGGTCAAAACCACGGTCGCGCCGGCGCCCGCCAGCGCCAGCGCGGTCTCATAGCCGAGCCCGCCGGTGGCGCCGGTGATCACGGCGGTCCTGCCGGTCTGGGATGGAATGTCTGCAGTGCTCCAGCCGCTCATGCTTATATCTCCTGGTCGAATCGGGGTGTGGTTCCCAGCCGCGCTTCCCTAAATGTGCACTAGGTGCAATTTTGCAAGTGGTGAAGGATTTGAAGCGACCGGCGACCCCGCGCAGACCGGCTAAGGGCAGGTCATCAAAGGAGAAAACCGCGCCTCCCGCGGCGCCGGGCCTGCGCGCGCGCAAGCGGCAGGAGACGCGCGAGAAGCTGACGCGGGCGGCGATGGCGCTGTTCCTGGAGCGCGGCTTCGAGGCGACCACGCTGGACGACATCGTCGCCGCCGCTGATATCTCCCGCCGCACCTTCTTCCACTATTTCGCCTCCAAGGAAGACGTCGTGTTCGCCTGGCAGGAGGAAGCCAGCGCGGCGCTGATCGCTGCGGTCGCGGCGCGGCCTGCCGGCGAATCCATGCTCGCGGCGGCGGAGAACGCCATCATCGCGATGGCCGGGCAGCTCGATCCCGCCGAAGTGGTGGCGTTGGCGCGGCTGAAGCAGGACAACCCGGCGCTGCAGGCGCGCGATCAGCTCAAGTATGAAAAGCTCGAGCGCACGCTGGCCGATGCGCTTCTCAAGCGCACAGGCAACAAGACGGACAAGATGCAGGCGCGGCTGGTCGCGATGATCGCAACCGGCGCGATGCGCGTCGGCGGTGAGCTCTGGGCCGCCGAGGGCGCCCGCGAGACGCCGGAGCTTCTCGCAAGGCGGATGTTCGCGGCAATCCGCGCGATGTTCGAATGAGTGCCATTCTCCTTCGCCCCGCCCTTGCGGGGAGAAGGTCGGGATGAGCGACTATCTGGATTGTCAAGTTGCATTGGCGTAAGCGGCACGCGCCTCGCGTGCT
>NZ_JBEGDB010000366.1:0-6348 GCF_043638955.1 Bradyrhizobium sp. 31Argb
AGCAGACCTGAACGAAACGAGAATTGTGTTACCCATGTCGTCGGTTTGAAGTGTTACCCATGTCGCCGGTTGCTCAAAGTTTCCCTACACCGGTACCCTCACTGTCGCGCGGAGGCCGCCCATCGGGCTGTCGCCGAGCATGATGTCGCCGCCATGCGAACGGGCGATGTCGCGGGCGATGGCCAGTCCCAGGCCGGTGCCGCCCTCGTCCTGGTTGCGGGCGTCGTCGAGCCGCAAGAACGGCTTGAACACCTCCTCGCGCATGTCCGCCGGAATGCCCGGGCCGTCGTCATCGACGGTGATCGTGAGATAACGGTGGTCGCGGTGGCCGGTGATCGAGATCGCGTTGGCGTGCCGCGCCGCATTGGAGACGAGATTGCCGAGGCAGCGCTTGAACGAGGCCGGCTTCACGGTCACGACGGGCAGTCCGTGGAAGGCGACGGTCGCGGTGTGGCCGTGGCGCTCGGCGTCGTTGCGCAATTCCTCCAGCGCCATCGTCATGTCGGTGGGCTGTGCGACCTCGCCAGAGTCGCCGCGGGCGAAGGCGAGATAGTCCTCCAGCATCATCGACATCTCGTCGACGTCCTTGCGCATGGCGTCGATCTCGGGGCCTTCGCCGAGCAGCGCGAGCTCCAGCTTGAAGCGGGTCAGGATGGTGCGCAGATCGTGCGAGACGCCGGCGAGCATCGCGGTGCGCTGCTCGATCGTGCGCTCGATGCGCGCCTTCATCTCCAGGAAGGCGTGCGCCGCACGCCGCACCTCGCGCGCGCCCCGTGGCCGGAAATTCGGTGCCTCCCGGCCTTTGCCGAAGCTTTCGGCGGCGTCCGCCAAACGCAGGATCGGCTTGATCTGGTTGCGCAGGAACAGCACCGCGACGATCAAAAGGATCGTGGAGGTGCCGAGCATCCAGAAGATGAAGATCTCCGAATTCGACGCGTAGGCGGCGCTGCGCAGCGCGAAGATGCGCATGATCGCGTCGTCGAGCTGCACGCGGATCTCGACCAGGTTGGATCTGCCGACGGTGTCGATCCAGAACGGACGGCCGATCTGGCGGCCGAGCTGCACCGACAGCGACTGGTCGAGCAGCGAAAAGAACGGCTTTGGCCCGGGTGGCGGCATGTCGCCGGGAGGCAGGAAATCGACCACGAGCTGGAGCCGCTGCGCGATCCGGCGCACCTGCGCGCGGTCCTTGTCCTGCGGATAGGTCTTGTAGACGTCGATGAGAGCGGCGATGTCCTGCACCACAGCGGCGGAGAGGCGGCGCGTCACCGTGTTCCAGTGCCGTTCCATGAACACGAAGGCCACCACGGTCTGCAGCACCACCATCGGCACGATCATGATCAGCAGCGCGCGGGCATAGAGGCCGGTCGGCATCCAGCTCTTGAACGCGTTTCCCATCCGGCCATTGGCTCGGGAGACGCGCTGCGAGGCGTTGCGGATCAGGCTCAGGCCCGTGTCGATCGTGCTCATGGCGGATAAGGCTTAAGGCGAGGCCACCAGGCGATAGCCGATGCCGCGCACCGCCTGCAGGAACAAGGGATTGGCGGGATCGCGCTCGATCTTGCGCCGCAGGCGGTTGATCTGCACGTCGACGGCGCGCTCGTTGACGGTGCCGCCTCCGGTCAGCGCGCCGCGCGGCACGGTTTCGCCGGGGCTCGCGGCGAGGACGCGCAGCATGTCCCGCTCGCGGTCGGTCAGATGGATGATCTCCTCGCCCTGGCGCAATTCGCCGCGGTCAAGATGGAAGACGTAGGGGCCGAAGGCGATCTGCTCCAGCGTCTGCGCCGGCGGCGGCGCGGTGCGCTTGAGGATGTTGCCGATCCGCAGCACCAGTTCGCGCGGCTCGAACGGCTTTGCCACATAGTCATCGGCGCCGATCTGCAGACCCTCGATGCGGGCTTCCGCCTCGTGGCGCGCAGTGAGCATGATGATCGGCACCGACGAGGACGCGCGGATGAAGCGCGCGAGATCGAAGCCGTTCTCGCCGGGCATCATCACATCCAGGATCAGCAGGTCGAAATTGAGCCCCAGTAGTTTGGCGCGCGCGTCGCTGGCGCTCATGGCGGTCGTGACGCGATAGCCTTCGCCGCAGAGGAAGCGCGAGAGGAGATCGCGGATGCGGCGATCGTCATCGACCAGCAGCAGGTGCGGCGCGTCGTCGGCCGGTTTCATCGGCATTCGTGCCGTCGCCGCGGCAATGGTTGCTCCCTGCGTCACGTTCACTCCCTCGTCTTCTTGGCCGCGCCGCCGAAGATCGTCTCCAGCACCTTGTCGGGATCGTCGCGGTCGATCATCGCGCGCAGGAACGCCCGCACGGTCTCGACGCCGCCCGGATCGAGGCCGGCGACCGCGCGGTTGATGCGGTCGGTCTGCAATCCCGCCAGCTTGGCCACCAGCGCTTCGCCCTTGGCGGTGGCGTAAAGCAGCCGCTGCCGCCGGTCATTGCTGCCGGTCTTCTGCAGGATGTAGCCTTCATCGAGCAATTGCTTCAGCACGCGGCCGAGCGATTGCTTGGTGATGCGCAGGACGTCGAGAAGATCGGCGACCTTGAGCCCCGGATAGCGCGTGACGAAGTGCATCACCCGATGGTGGGCGCGGCCGAAGCCGAACGCCTCCAGCTCCTGATCGGCATCGCCGACGAAGTCGCGATAGGCGAAGAACAGGAGCTCGATGATGTCCCAGCGCAAATCGCCCGTCCGAGGCCCGGGAGCGGATACGTCCGTTCCCGGAGAATCGGGCTGCGCTGCTGCCGTTGAGAAATTTATGTCAGCCATATTGACGTATCTTGGGTTCAATGTTACAAAACTGCCAGTCACGACGAAATTTTAAATCGTTTCGTCCCTGGCAAAGTTTAGATCGGCCACGAGCAGACCAGTGATGGAGGCTTGGGCCGCAAATTGGGACTACCGTGCGATTGTCGAGCGGCATTTCGACAAAACATACTGGACTTCAGCATCCGGCAAAAGCATGTCCTTTCGGACATGACGGCGATGGAAACCGGCCGTAAGGCTGGCGGTGAAGTCCAGGCCGACAAAGCCAGTCAGGCCCGGAGAGACCGGCGCCAGCAATCGCGCGGATTCCGACAGCGGGAAGCAAGGGCGGAAAGCAAAGGATATGAGTTTGAAATTCGAAATCCAGCCTGCGGCGAATGCGACCTCGGACAAGGAGCGCGCGACAAGGCTCGTGGACCCGGGCTTCGGCCGGATTTTCACCGATCACATGGCTGTGGTCCGCTACAATCAGGCGAAGGGCTGGCATGGCGCGCGCGTCGAATCCCGCGCGAATTTCACGCTCGATCCGGCCACCGCCGTCATGCACTACGCGCAGGAAATTTTCGAAGGCCTCAAGGCCTACAAGCGCGACGATGGCGGCGTGAACCTGTTCCGTCCCGACGCCAATGCCCGCCGCTTCTGGAATTCGGCTGAGCGCATGGCCATGGCGCCGCTGCCCGAGCCCGTGTTCATCGAAGCGGTCGAGCAGCTCGTGCGCATCGACCGCGCCTGGATTCCGGGCGGCGAGGGCAGTCTCTACCTGCGGCCCTTCATGATCGCGAGCGAGGTCTTCCTCGGCGTGAAACCATCAGCGGAATACATCTTCGCCGTCATCGCCTCGCCGGTCGGCTCCTATTTCAAGGGCGGACCCGCGCCGGTGTCGATCTGGGTGTCGGAGAACTACACGCGCGCCGCGATCGGCGGCACCGGCGCCGTCAAGTGCGGCGGCAACTACGCCGCGAGCCTTCGGGCGCAAGCGGAGGCCATCGAACACGGCTGCGATCAGGTGGTTTTCCTCGATGCGGTCGAGCGCCGCTACATCGAGGAACTCGGCGGCATGAACGTCTTCTTCGTGTTTGCCGACGGTTCGCTGCTGACGCCGCCGCTCGGCACGATCCTGCCGGGCATCACGAGGGATTCGATCATCGCGCTCGCGAAGGATGCCGGCACGCCGGTGCGCGAGGAGGCCTACACGATCGACCAGTGGCGCGCTGATGCCGCCAGCGGAAAGCTGAAAGAGGCCTTCGCCTGCGGCACGGCGGCCGTGATCTCGCCGATCGGCAAGGTGTGTTCCACGAGCGGCGAGTTTCTCATCAACGGCGGTGAGGCCGGCCCTGTCGCCATGGGGCTGCGCAAGCAACTGGTCGACATCCAGTACGGTCGCGCGGCCGACCCGCACAACTGGATCAAAAAGGTGCTGTGACCGGCGGCGGATTTATTCCGCCGCCTCGGCGCGACGGTTGCCGCATTCTCCATCCGCTGCTAAATGCGCGCCCATGGCCGACAAACCCAAAAAACCGCAGAAGCTGAAGGCGCGCCTGCCGCGCGGGCTCGAAGATCGCGGGCCGACCGCGATCGCCGCGACGCGCCGGATGACCGAGACCATCCGCGAGGTGTTCGAGCGCTACGGGTTCGAGCCGGTGGAAACGCCGGCGATGGAATATACCGACGCGCTCGGAAAATTCCTGCCTGACCAGGACCGCCCCAACGAGGGCGTGTTCTCGTTCCAGGACGATGACGAGCAGTGGATCTCGCTGCGCTACGACCTGACCGCGCCGCTCGCCCGCTACGTCGCCGAGAATTTCGATCACCTGCCGAAGCCGTATCGCAGCTATCGCGCCGGCTACGTCTTCCGCAACGAGAAGCCGGGCCCCGGCCGCTTCCGCCAGTTCATGCAGTTCGATGCGGATACGGTGGGCTCTGCCTCGCCGGCCGCGGATGCCGAGATGTGCATGATGGCGGCGGACACGATGGAAGCGCTGGGGATTCCGCGGGGCAGCTATGTGGTGAAGGTGAATAACCGGAAGGTGCTTGATGGAGTGATGGAGAGCATCGGACTTGGCGGCGAGGAGAATGCTGAAAAGCGGCTCACGGTTTTGCGCGCAATCGATAAATTGGATCGGCTGCGATATGACGGTGTACGTCAATTGCTCGGCGAAGGCCGCAAGGACGAAAGCGGCGACTTCACCAAGGGGGCGGGACTTGATGAGACACAGATTGCATCGATCCTCGGGTATGCAATCCCGAGCGATTATTATCTGAGCACTGATGCTCCGCACAATCAAACGAGCAGACCCGATGTTCCGATCTGGCGTTTGGTCAGGGAGGGCGGGTCAATTCCTGACGACCGCCTGCATTCGGTGCCCGAAAATCCCGACGATCAGATGTTCTGCGACATCGCAGCTTATATCGAACGTATGAGGGAATTCGTTGGATCGAGCCAGATTGGCCGCGAAGGCGTTGACGAACTCTTGGCCATCAACTCTCTCGTCAGGTCAGCAGGCTACGGTACCAACAGGATCGAGATCAGCGCATCCGTCGTCCGCGGTCTCGAATACTACACCGGTCCGGTCTACGAAGTAGAACTCATGCTGGAAACCAAGGACGAAAAAGGCCGTCCCGTTCGCTTCGGCTCCGTCGGCGGCGGCGGTCGTTATGACGGCCTGGTCTCACGCTTTCGTGGTGAGCCGGTGCCGGCGACGGGATTTTCCATCGGCGTGTCGCGGCTGCAGGCGGCGCTGACGCTGCTTGGCAAGCTCGATACGCGGCCGCAATTCGGGCCCGTGGTGGTGACGGTGTTCGATCGCGAGCGGGTCGCGGATTATCAAAAGATGGTCGCGCAGTTGCGTAGCGCCAACATCCGCGCCGAGCTCTATCTCGGCAATCCCAAGAACATGGGCAACCAGCTCAAATATGCCGACCGCCGCAACTCGCCTTGCGTCATCATCCAGGGCTCCGATGAAAAGGCGCGCAGCGAGGTGCAGATCAAGGACCTGATCGAAGGCGCGAAGGCCGCCGCGGCGATCGCTTCGAACCAGGAATGGCGCGAGACCCGTCCGGCGCAGTTTTCGTGTGCGGAGGCTGACCTCGTCGCGAAGGTCCGCGAGGTGCTGGCGCGGCATGAGGTGACGTGGGGGTAGCTGAATTCGTCATACGCGGGCTTGACCCGCGTATCCATCTTCAAAATGATGGATTGCCGGGTCGAGCCCGGCAATGACGGCCGGGCCAGTGAACGACAACAAAAGGGAGAGCGAGAGATGCCTGAGATCACCGTGAACATGGCTGCCGGCCGCACCGAAGAGCAGAAGAAGGGCATGATGCTCGACATCACCCAGGCGCTCGTGAAGAACCTCGGCGTCGACGCCGAAGCCGTCGTGATCCAGATCAACGAGGCGCCGCTCACCCACAAGATGAAGGGCGGCAAGACGTTCGTTGAGCGCGCCGCCGCGGCGAAGAAGTAGCTCTCGTCGTCCCCGCCTTGTGCGCAATTGCGCACTGGAGCGGGGACCCATATGTGGACGGCCCCCGTGGCACAAGAGCTTTTGAGGTGATCGGATCGCTGCATCCATATGTCCGG
>NZ_JBEGDB010000367.1:0-6308 GCF_043638955.1 Bradyrhizobium sp. 31Argb
CTTGGGTCATTGCCCGTCTGGGCGGATGGGACGGCTACTATGGCAAGCCCGGGCCGAAAACGATGCGCCTGGGGCTCAAAGCCTTCCAGCGCATCAAATTTGGTACCAGTCTGGCGCTCCGCGATGTGTGAATCGGACAGCCGCTCTTGCGGAGAGAGGTCGGAATTCAAGCAAAGCTTGAATTCCGGGTGAGGGGAGCCTCCGCAAACTCATCGCTCACCGTGCTCGCGGAGGCAGCCCCTCACCCCTACCCTCTCCCCGTGAAGAACGGGGAGAGGAAGATGCTCCTCGCCTCCGCTATTCACACTCGCGCAGCACTTCGCGCGCGATGGTCATCTTCATCACTTCGGTGGTGCCTTCCGCAACCTGTGCGATGCGGCTCTGGAAATAGAGCTGGCCGAAGCGGTTTTCCCTGAGCACGCCAAGCCCGCCATGGATCTGGATGGCGCGGTCGATGACCCGGCAGGCCGCGAGCGGGGCGAAACATTTCACCATCGCGGCTTCCTTGCGCGCATCGAGGCCGCGATCGAGCATCCAGGCGGTCTTGTAGACCATCAGCCGCGACTGCTCGAGATCCATCTCCGATTCCGCGAGCATCCATTGAATGGCCTGCCGTTCCGCAAGCGGCTTGCCGAACGTCTCGCGCTCGCGCGCCCGTTTCGCGGCCTGCGTCTGCGCCCAGCGCGCGGTACCGGTCAGGCGCGCGCCGATCACGGTGCGGTTGCGGTTGAGCTGGTCCATCATGTAGCGGAAGCCCATGCCTTCCGCACCGAGCATGTTCTTCGCCGGGACGACGCAATCCTTGTACTGGTAGTCGCAGCTCCGGCCGAGATAGGTGCCGGGCGCCATGGTCTCGTATTCGCGGAGCACCGAGACGCCGGGATTGGGATAATCGACCAGGAACAGGCTGATCCCTTCATAGCCCTTGGTCGGATCGGTCACGGCATAGCACAGCAGATATTTTGGCGTGATGCCCGGATGGTTCGGCGGCGGCGCCCAGCGCTTGATGCCGTTGATGATGTAATTGTCGCCGTCGCGAACGGCGGTGGTCGTTATCCCGGCCGCGTCGGAGCCCGCTCCCGGCTCCGAGATGTTGATGTGGTAGAACTTGTCCTCTTTGAGGATAGGATAGAGGTACGCTTCCTTCTGCCAATCCGGCGCGACGTAAAGCGCGGGATGCGGATCGAGAAAGCCCGACCAGGTCGCGAGCAGGCCATGCATCACGGGCGACCGCACGATCTCCTCGTAGACGAGGCACTTCGCGACGGTGCCGAGGCCCTGCCCGCCGGCTTCCTTCGGCACCGCCAATCCCCTGAAACCGTATTCACGGAATTTCTGCACCACGCCCATGAAGATGTCGTGCGGCACGGCGTAGTCGTCCACGCCCCAACTATCCTCGAGCGGGCGGCAGACTTCCTCCACGAACGCGGCGGCCCGAGCCTTGATGTCGCGTTGTTCCCTGGACAGTTCAAAATCCACGACAATCTCCCAAGCCTTGTTTGCAAGACCGGAGACTAGGTCGGCGGCGTCAGCGCGATTATGGCTTGGAGAGCCAATCTGGTTGGCTGATTGCATCAGGCCGGGAGACCTTGCCAGCTTCGTCCTTCGCGTCCCTCGATCAGGCCGCGTTGTTTGGAAAGCGCGCCCGCCATCAGGTCGACCACGGTTCGGATGCGCGGAACTCGCGAAACAGGTCGGCATCCCCAGCGGCTCAGCCATCTCCGGCTGAGCAGGCGCAAGTCGATGCTCCACGGCTGGCCTGAACCGGCGGGCATGGCACCGTCCCATAGGAACAAAAAACGCAGCAATCGCCCGGCTTGGGCTTCAGGTGAGCACCGCATGCCTTGCAATCGTAGAAGAACCTGCAAGCATCTAGCGGCATGATTTCCATCTCACGGTATCCGCAGTGTGGGCATGTGATGATGGATTGCAGAATAAGCGAGTTGTCCTGCATCGCCGCATCCCGCCAGAGGTAGTCTCGAAATCAGCGCCAGCAGTATAGCGCCGATTTGGCTTCCACGGGACGAAAACGAGATTGCGGATGACGCGGGAAGGGACGGCGCGCCACAAGGCCGCGCTTCGCGCGAGCAGAATCCGATCAATTAGATTTCGTCTAATCGGAGCGATGACGTCCGGGTCGTCGTCCACGTGGCGGGTTCCCGTGGCGACAACTTCTAAGCGTCACCTTTTCCGGCCGTAATGGACGATGCTTGATCTTGGCGCGGCGGGATTCATGATCGCGCCTTCCGATGGCTCCAGGTCACGAGCGAAAGTAACATTGCGGCAAAATTATCTAATGATTGATTCAAAACTAATTGCTTCAATGATTTCAAAACAAATGGTCGCTCTGCGTACTAACTACTCTCGGCGCAAGCTTGATTGCATTTCTGCATTTTGCCAACGTCACGACGAGCGACTCACATCGCTTCTACAAAAGAACGGCAAATTTTTGGAGCGCTCAACATGGCAACGGGCGCTCCGATGCAACTGAGCTAGCCGTTCTATATTCGAGGTGACCACCTATGTCTTAGGGGCACCTTCACGATTGTGTGCGTGTGCGTTTGTGGCGTCTCGTCGAGTCTGAACCTCAAGAACCTAAATCCACGACGCGCTGAGCTCACGCCACAACAGGCTGAATCTGCAAGTGACTCATCCGGAAAGAACGAACTGCCTGCGCAGGGCATTTTCTGCGACCAACGTGGGCTTGGCCGTTTCTCAGCTAGAAATTGCGCGCTGTCACTCGATGGTCCGTTGGTTCTGGGCTGGGAGGCTGCTGGACCGGACAAGCCTTGTTGCTTCGTGCAACGACCGCACGGCAGCGTTTCGATCATTGCTGGCGAGATGTGTATCGGTTCTATCCGGCTACGCCCACGCCAGTTGCAGCAGCATGTGCCCACGCTATCAGCATCACCAACGGCACACGCCGAACGAAAAACTTCTTACAAAAAGTTTCAACAGGCCTGGCGAATGGGGGCAAATACCGCATGTACGTGATCATTGATGATCGAGAGAACGTTGCAACCGGCTACATCGGCGGTTTCGATCGTGAAGGCATTTCTTCTGTTGGATTTTCGCCAACGGAGTTCTTGGAGTGGCTGGAATCTGCGGGCGAGCTGTCGGCCATTGACGCTTTTCTTCTTGGAGATTGTGATACTCGTGCCACCTTGCCCCGCACTGTCCGCAAGCGCTGCCGTGCGCCGATCATCGCGCTCAGCAACCAGAGAATGCTTAAGCACACGGTTGAGCTCTTTGAAGCTGGTGTGGATGATGTCGTCCATATTCCAGTCCACCCACGCGAGATCCTGGCAAGAACTGCCGCGATCTCCCGCCGCAGTCTCGGAATATCGGTCCATGGCAGGCAAAGTGCGATTCGAGTCTTCTTTGACGGGAGAGATCCGGAAATTGGAGGAGCCGTCATGATGCTGCCGCGTCGCGAGCTCCGTATCCTGGAACACATGGTTGGTCAGCAAGGGAAATGGCTGACCAAAACGCAGATCTTCAATGCGGTTTATGGGATCTTTGAGGAAACGTTCGATGAAAACGTGATCGAAAGTCACGTAAGCAAACTGCGCAAGAAGCTGCGTGACCGTCTCGGCTACGACCCGATCGTCTCCAGGCGGTATATCGGCTACCGTCTCGATACCTCAACAGGAACGTCCGAAGATGATGCGACGCGAGATCTCCAAAACCTTGGCATCCTGGCCAAGCAAGCGCCATCGAGACTACGACCTATCTTCACTTGAGAGAGCGAGATCATCATTCAGGACAGGTAACGCCACGAAAGTAGCGGTATGACCAACGACCGCGTGGTGTCTGCGCAGATTTGGCAACGAGCTAGCGCAAGCCCTGCCCGTCACCGCAGCAAGCGCAGACATCCCATACTGAACGGCGGGTTTGCGCGACGCGCAGGTCCGCCGCTTATCGCGTACTGCTTCGAAAATGCATCCGTAGAACAGCACGATTTGTCCGATCTCGCGCCCTCTGGAGACGCTCCGTAACGTGAACATCATTCTTCGAATGCTCCCCGAACCTTTCGGCTTGTGACAGCGACAATGTCGTTGTCGCTGACGATCCAGATTGCGTTGCTGCGCTGTGTAGTCTGGTCCAATCGGCGGATGATTAATGAAGTCAGTGTTGCTTGCCAGGGAATTCAAACGATCAGCAGACAATTTCTTAATGGCCGACGCATTAGTGGGGCGGAAAGACATGCAGTTGAGTTGAGCCTCGAACCAAAGCGACTAGCGAATCAGGACGCTAATGAGGTGCGCACCGCGAAACTGCTCGCAAATTCTTTGAGTTGGGTCGATCATGACGTTAGCACGCGAGACGGTTGAATTATTGGTTCAGACGGCGAGGATTTGGCACTTCGAAGGTAGTCGGCACGGGCTGCGCGATCGCGAATGGATGGCCCTGCGTTTTCTTGCTCGCGCGAACCAGTTCTCACGGACTCCGTCGGCATTGGCCACTTTTGTCGGCACCACCAGGGGCACCGCATCTCAAATCGTCAAGGTTCTCGAGAGAAAGGGATTCCTGGTACGCAAACCTGCTGCGGAAGACAAACGCTCGGTGATCCTGTATGTGACCGCGCAGGGTGAGAAATTTCTCGGGCATGATCCGGTCAATGTTCTCGTCAAGGCGATAGCCGTACTCAGCGTCGATCGCCAGACCAGCTCTCGCGATGCGCTCCGCCAGGTGCTCGACTGGTTGGATATTACCCAGCAACGACATCATGCGGACATTTGCAGGGAGTGCACGTTCTTGACGGAGAATAGTGCCGACGGCGCGACAGGTAACGCCGGCCCACAATTCACATGTCGCTTCTTTCGCGCAGCGATTACAGCGGACGAGACTACGCTATTATGCGCGACCTTCGAACGCGGCCGGCGATAGATTCATCTGACGTTGGCGGAGAGAGCCAACGAAGAGCGCCGCAGCCTCGAGCTGCCGCAGACGATGCTTGGAATGCAAACAATTTTAGTCATCTATGAGGCAGCTCGAATCAACAATCTTCATTGCCCGCATGTTAGCTCGTCACCATCAACTCCTCGCCGCCAAAGGCGAACGTGCCGACGAGACCCAAGATCATGACGACGTTCTATTCGTTAATCAATGAAGTGCAAAATACAACGACATCCGGGTCGACGAAACGGCAGCTAAGGGCTCTCACCCGCATAACAGACTTGTTCCTTGCCGGGTCTGGTCGCTACTCCAAGCAGCAAATCAAACTGTTTGACGAGATATTCAAAACCCTCGTTGCCGTGATCGAGTTGAAGACCCGCGTCAGGCTGGCTCGGCATCTCGCGGCTGACTCGAATGCGCCGGCAACGTTGGTCAGAGCACTTGCATCGGATGATGCTGTTGCCGTGGCGGCTCCGGTCCTCAGTCAGTCGGATGCCCTTAGCGAATCCGATCTTGTCGCCTGCGCCAGCACCCAAAGTCAGGGCCACCTTCACGCAATCGCGCAACGTCGAACAATCAGCGAGGCGATCACGGAGTTACTGATTCTGCGCGGCGAAGCCGGCGTGGTCCATGCGGTTGCGAGCAACCCGGGCGCCCGCTTTTCGGATGGCAGCTTCAGCGAGCTTGTCGCTCGATCGAGCGAAGATACCCAGCTCGCGCTCCATGTCGGGACGCGGCATGACATCCCCAGACATCACTTCCTGAAACTTATGGAAACTGCCTCTGCTTCCGTGCGCAGCAAGATCGCCGCCGCAAACCCGCAATTTTCCGACGCCGTGCATGATGCTGTGACGGAGGTTATCGACGACATAAATCTGGAGGTCCGCAATCAGTCTCCGGATCACGCGAGGGCAAAGAAGAAGGTAAAGCGCCGCAAATACTGGAAGGAGCTCGGAGAAGCGGATGTTCACGCCGCCGCCCGAGCGCAGGATTTTGAAACAGCGGTCATGGCGTTGTCCGTCCTTGCAACCTGTCCCATCGAATTGGTCGAACGGGCAGTTCTCAATGACAATCCTGGTACCGTGCAACTTGTCGCAAAAGCCGGCGGATGTTCCTGGGCAACGGCCAAGGCTTTGCTGCTGATGAGAGTAGCGGACCGCAGGCTAAGCAAGATCGATCTTGATCAAGCGCGGGACAGCTTCGAGCGGCTTGAACTCCGAACGGCGAGACGTGTGCTTGAGTTCTACAAGGCACGCCGTGACGCGCGCACAAGCGAAAGCCATCCGATCGCGCCGAGCGAATCCGCGCCCCTGGCGGTCGCAATGATATAAGTCCGCTAGGCCGTGTGGACTCTTGGGATTCTCAAATCAGATTGAACGTGATTCAAGGCTTTCTTTTAGGAGGAAGCC
>NZ_JBEGDB010000368.1:0-6263 GCF_043638955.1 Bradyrhizobium sp. 31Argb
CACTTTGGCGTAGAGCTCACCAGGCCGCCGCCCAGCGCGCGCACTTCAAAACAAAAAGACAACTGTAATGCTAGAGCATGATCCGGAAAAGTGGATACCGGTTTTCCGAAAAAGATCATGCTCAAACAAAGAGCTAAAGCGGGATGACGATTCGAAGATAAGTCATCGCGCTTTAGTGCCGCCGACTGCCCCCGATCATCGAGATCACCGGCCGGTCAGATCTCGATTTCTGTCCCGAATTCCACCACCTGTCCGGTCGGCACGCCGAAGAACGCCGCAGTGCGTTCGGCGTTGCGTTGCAGGAATGCGAAGATTGATTCCCGCCAGACCCACATGCCCGGAACGTCCTCGCGCGGGATGATGGTCTCGCGGCCGATATAGTAGGTGACGTCGGAGAGATCGATACCGGGCAGCTTGCCCTGCCGGCAGGCGAGTTGCAGGCCCTCATAGATGGTCGGGTATTGCATGAAGCCGTAGTGCAGGATGACGCGCGTGATGCCCGGGATGATGTCGATGATCTCGGCGCGGTCGCCCTCGGAAATGCGCGGGGATTCCTCGATCTGCACGGTGACCAAAAGCACGCGTTCGTGCAGGACGTGGTTGTGCTTGACGAATTGCGTCAGCGCGAGCGGCACGCCGGTCGGCGCGGCGGCGAGGAACACGGCAGTGCCCGGGAGGCGGGCACGGCACTTATTGATGGCGGTCTCGATCAAATCTTCCTCTGGTTGCCGCAGTTTTGCGCGGGCACGCTCGACCAGCTTCACGCCAGCGCGCCAGGTGAGCATCAGGAACGCGATCGAGCCTGCCAGCAGCAGCGGAAACCAGCCGCCTTCGTGCAGCTTGGTCGAGTTGGCCGCGAAGAAGATGAGGTCGATAACAAGGAAGAAACCGTTGACGGCGAGCACGATCAGCGGCGAGTAGCCCCACTGGATCGCAACCAGCGCCGCCAGCAGCGTGGTGATCGCCATCAATAAGGACACCGCGATGCCATAGGCGCCCGCAAGGGCATCAGAAGTGCCGAAGCCCAGCACCGCGCCAAGCGTCGCGGCGGCGAGCAGCCAGTTCACCAGCGGCACATAGATCTGCCCGATCGCGTCGCTGGTGGTGTGGAGGATGTGCATCCGCGGCAGGAAGCCGAGCTGGATCGATTGCTGGGTCAGCGAGAACACGCCCGAGATGATCGCCTGGGAGGCGATCACGGTGGCGATCGTGGAGAAAGCGACCAGCGGGTAGTGCAGCCAGTCTGGCGAGAGCTGGAAGAATGGATGGTCCAGCGCGCTCGGATCGGTGATCAACAGCGCGGCCTGCCCGAAATAGTTGAGCACCAGCGCGGGCAGACAGACGGCGAACCAGGCGAGCCGGATCGGAAACCGCCCAAAGTGCCCCATGTCGGCATACATCGCCTCACCGCCGGTGACCGCGAGAAAAGCTGCGCCGAGGATGGCAAAGCTGATGTGGAAATTCTGGTGGATCAGGAAATTGAAAGCATAGAACGGGCTGAGCGCCGCGAGCACTCCAGGCGCCTGAACGATGCCGTGGATGCCGAGCGCGGCGAGAACAAGGAACCAGCCGAGCATCACCGGTCCAAAGATCCGGCCGATGAAGCCGGTGCCCTGCTTCTGCATCGCAAACAGGCCGACCAGAATCACGATGGTGATCGGCACGACCGCCGGCGCCAGCGATGGCGCGTCCACCTTCAATCCTTCGATCGCGCTCAAGACCGAGATCGCCGGGGTGATTGCGCCGTCGCCATAGAGCAGGGCGGCGCCGATGAGGCCGACGACCAGAAGCTGCGCGCGCCAGGTGCCCGGCGGCGCATTGCGCGCGTGGAGCAGCGCCAATATCGCCACGATCCCGCCTTCGCCGCGGTTGTCTGCACGCAGGATCAGGAGCGCGTATTTGATCGAAATGATCAGGATCAGCGCCCACAGGATCAGCGATACCACGCCCAGGACGGCGTCCGGCGTGATCGTGCCGCCATGGGCGGCCGCCCTGGCTGCCTCCTTGAGCGCGTAAAGGGGACTGGTCCCGATATCGCCATAGACGACGCCAAGTGCGCCGATGGTTGTTGCAAGAGGAAGCGGGCTCGGCGGATGGCCTGAGGCAATGGCGGGCGTGCTTGACATCGGCGAGACCCCCGATTGCATCGCACCCACCGGATCGTCCGAAGGGCGCGACCAAGACGGCAGTCTGCGACGAGACGTCGCAAATTACCACTGTGTTGCTGCGGGGGCGGGGGAAAGCGGAGGTTACGGGGTACGATCGGCCGTGACGAGGCGGGCTTCGCGAACACCGTTCTGGGTGCCGGCGTTGCGGAGGCAGGAAGCGTCGAAGTTCGGCCAGGTTTGCTGCGAGCAGTCCTTGGCGACAGGGCGGATATCCAGCCGGTCGGCCTTGGCGAGGGGGCGGGGCACGCTGGCTTCGACCTGGGGCGCAAAGCCGGGAAGAACGGTGAGCGCGGCGGCAATGAAGGCGGCAACAGCGACGGCGGAAAGTGCCTTGATCATGACGGTTCCCTGTCAGTGGGCCTTGGCGGCCCGTCGTTTCGTTGGCGGGGGTGATAGAGGTCGCCCGTTTCCTGCCGTCTTCGCCGGGAACGAAAATGATTTCGTTGCCCCGGGATTTTGTTTCGTCGGCGCCAGATAGATGAAACATTGGGGTTCAGGGCCGCCTGGGAACCCGGCTGGCTTGCCGGCCAGCCCTAGGCAGGTTAGAGGGGGATATGCCTCGCACCGCGCTTTATCCCGGCTCGTTTGACCCGGTTACCAACGGCCATCTCGACGTGGTCAAGCACGCCGTCGTCCTCTGCGACCGCCTGATCGTCGCCATCGGCGTCCATCCGGGGAAGAAGCCCCTGTTTTCGGTCGAGGAGCGCCTGGTGATGCTGCAGGAGGTATTCGGCCCCGTCGCCGCCAAAGCCGGCTGTGGCTTCGAATGCATCACGTTCGATGACCTTGTCGTCACCGCGGCGCAACGCGCCGGTGCTACGATTCTGATCCGGGGCCTGCGGGACGGCACCGACCTTGACTACGAGATGCAGATGGCCGGCATGAACGAAGCCATGGCGCCCGAGGTGCACACCGTGTTCCTGCCGGCCTCGCCGACGGTCCGGCCGATCACGGCCACCCTGGTGCGCCAGATCGCCGGCATGGGTGGCGATGTCTCCAACTTCGTGCCCAAGGCCGTTGCCGTCCGACTCAAGGCCAAATTCGCCAGCTAGCTCTCGCGCTCTTCTCAGATATCCGTTCCGGAGTTTTCATGATCCGAATCCTCGCCGTTCTCGCCGCGCTCCTCTGTGTGGCTCCCGCGGTCGCGCAGCCCTTGCCGGCCAATCTGGACAAGGCCAACGCGATCGTGATCGACACCAGCAAAGGCCGCATCCTCATCAAGCTCAGGACGGACATCGCGCCGCAGCATGCCGAGCGCATCAAGCAGCTCGCGCGCGAGGGCTATTACAACAACGTGCCGTTTCACCGCGTGATCGACGGCTTCATGGCGCAGACCGGCGACGGCCAGAACTTCAACGGCACCGGCGGCTCGAAATACCCGAACCTGAAGCAGGAATTCTCGAACGTCCCCTTCAAGCGTGGTATCGTAGGCATGGCGCGGCGCGGCGACAGCGTCGATAGCGCCAACTCGCAGTTCTTCATCATGTTCGCGGACGGCCCGAGCCTGAACAACCAATACACCGTGATCGGCGAAGTGGTGTCCGGCATGGACGTGGTCGACAAGTTGAAGAAGGCCCCCGCAGGCTCCCCGAGCGGTGCGGTGACCGATCCCGACAAGATGGTGAAGGTGCAAGTCGCATCCGACATCAAGTGAGTTCAGGCGATGCTGCGCGGCAAACCATTGCTCTGGTTTGCAGCGCCGCTGATGCTGCTTGCCTGCGCGGCGCGGGCGCAGCCGGCGCCCGAAAAGCTCGATACGCTCAAGGATCTTTTCATAAAGCTGCACAGTTGCTTCAAGCCGCCGCCGCTGTCGCAGGCCAACCCGATCGACATCACCGTGATCGTCAGCTTCAACCGCCAGGGCGCAATCCTCGGCCGTCCGAGGATCACCTATGAGACGGCTGAGGCCAGCGAGAATGACCGGTTGCAATACCGCATCGCCGTGATGCAGGCCTTGGAACGCTGCACGCCGTTGCCATTTACCGATGCACTGGGCGGAGCGGTTGCCGGCCGGCCGATGGCGATCCCTTTCCGAACCCGCAAACGTCAACCCGAAGCCAAAGAGAGGCGAGCATGGCTGTCACCGAAAACACTCTGATCCTCGAAACCACCCAGGGGCCCGTCACCATCGAGATGCGGCCGGACGTCGCGCCGAACCATGTCGCCCGCATCAAGGAACTGGTGCGCGAGGGCTTCTACGACGGCATCGTGTTCCACCGCGTGATCGAGGGCTTCATGGCCCAGACCGGCTGCCCGCAAGGCACCGGCACCGGCGGCTCCGGAAAGAAGCTGAAGGCCGAGTTCAACAAGGAGCCGCATGTCCGTGGCACCGCCTCGATGGCACGCGCCGCGAACCCGGATTCCGGCGACAGCCAGTTCTTCATCTGCTTCGACGACGCCTCCTTCCTCAACGGCCAGTACACGGTCTGGGGCAAGGTCACCGAGGGCATGGAGAACGTCGACAAGATCAAGCGCGGCGAGCCGGTGCAGAACCCGGACAAGATCGTCAAGGCAAGGATGGCTGCCGACGCGGAGTAATTGTCTCCCCTCATGGTGAGGAGGCGCAACGCGCCGTCTCGAACCATGGGGCCCCTATGCTGCCACAGCCGGGCCTCATCCTTCGAGACGCGCGTTCCGCGCTCCTCAGGATGAGGGTCTGATGTACGTCGCTTGGCCCGATGCGCACCGACCTCTTCGACTTCGACCTCCCGCCTGAACGGATCGCGCTGCGACCCGCGAGTCCGCGCGACGCTGCGCGGATGCTGGTGGTGCAGGGGGACGGCGTGCTGCGCGACCGCACCGTGGCCGAGCTGCCGCAATGGCTCGAGCCGGGCGACCAGCTCGTGGTCAACGACACCAAGGTGATCGCGGCGCAGTTGAAGGGCCGGCGCATCGGCCGCGAGACCGAGCCGAAGATCGAGGCGACGCTGATCAAGCGGCTCGATGGTTCGCGCTGGCAGGCGCTGGTGAAGCCGGCGAAGAAACTGGCGGAAGGCGACACTGTCCGCTTCGGCAATGAGGGCAGGGTCTGCCTGCTCGGGCATCTCGATGCGCAGGTCGAAGCCAAGGGGCAGGAAGGCGAGGTGACGCTGTCATTCTCCTTCCACGGGCCCGCGCTCGACCAGGCCATTGCCGATCTCGGTGCCCCGCCGCTGCCGCCTTACATCGCCTCGAAGCGCACGCCAGACGATCAGGATGCCGCCGACTACCAGACCATGTTCGCGGCCAATGAGGGCGCGGTCGCAGCCCCGACCGCGGGCCTGCATTTCACGCCGGCGCTGGAGGCCGCGCTGCGTGGCCGCGGCGTCGATATTGTCAGGCTGACCCTGCATGTCGGGGCAGGGACGTTCCTGCCGGTGAAGGTGGACGACACGTCCGAGCACAGGATGCATTCCGAGTGGGGCAGCGTTTCCGCAGAGACCGCTGCCGCGCTGAACGCGGCGCGCGCCAAAGGCGGGCGTATCGTCGCGGTGGGCACCACCTCGCTGCGGCTGCTCGAAAGCGCTGCGAGGGAGGATGGCACCATCCAGCCATTCACCGGCGACACCGCGATCTTCATCACGCCCGGCTACCGCTTTCGCGCGGTCGATATCCTGCTGACCAATTTCCATCTGCCGCGCTCGACCCTGTTCATGCTGGTGTCGGCCTTCTCCGGGCTCGATACGATGAAGCAAGCCTATGCGCATGCGATCGCGGCGGGCTATCGGTTCTATTCATACGGCGACGCGTGTCTGCTCTTTCGCGCACACGAGGGACGCGAGTTTCTGTAGATCGTGTAGGGTGGGCAAAGCGAAGCGTGCCCACCATCCGCACTCCGCAAGAAATGGTGGGCACGCTTTGCTTTGCCCACCCTACGAGGCTGGATTGCGCAGGAGCTTTACGCGTTCGCGCTGCCAGTTGATGTGCCCTCGCCCCTTGTGGGAGAGGGCTGCTCCGCTTCTGCTACTGGACTCATTCGGGTGAGGGGTTCTCTCCACGAGGACGGTCGCCCGTGGAGACAACCCTCATCCGGCGCTTCGCGCTGAGCAACCGGCGACATGGGTAACACTTCAAACCGACGACATGGGTAACACAATTCTCGTTTCGTTCAGGTCT
>NZ_JBEGDB010000369.1:0-6252 GCF_043638955.1 Bradyrhizobium sp. 31Argb
TGCCACCCGAAAACTTGCCGATCCTCGAATGGCTCGGTATCAAAACGTCAAAATCACTGTGATGAACCACTAGTCGCCGCGGTGTCTGCACTTCTACTATCGGCACCTCCAATTTCGATCAGGACTGGGATCATGAACACGCAAGCCGACGCCAAGGCTTCTTTCCGCAAGTGCCATCCCGAGCAACAGAGGACCTTCGATCATGACGATGGCAATACCGATTTCGGCCCGCTTGGAGGGGAGGTCTATGACGATCGTGGGCCAGCGGTCACAATGCCAGTGTCGGTCACCTATCGTGGCATCGACGTGTTCGATCACCACCATGTCTGGGACGAGCGTGGTGGTGGGCATCAACATCACCAAAGCCCGGATGGCCTGCTCGCCGTAATCGGCGGGGGCGCGATGGCCGCGGGCGAGGCCTCTGACGTTACCGGTTTCGTCGACAACTTTGCCGAGGACAGGGGCGACTATTCGATCGCAATGGGCAAGGCGATCTTCGAGGCGTCGGCCTACGGAAGCAATCCAGGCGGCGCGCTCGCTGCCGCCGACACTTATCTTGATGTGTCGGGTGCCGATTTCGTCTTCGAGCACGAAATCGGCCAATCGGAGCGTGGACCCTACGATGCCTGGGCGCGCTCGGAACTCGACTACTTCTCGATAGATATTCATGGATGGTCGCCGCCGCACGGGACGATCGTCATCGACGTGGATCAGCCCTTCGGCCACGGTCAGCCGATCGGGCAGGACCCGTTCTATGGCAACTTCGCGCAAGTGCTCGCACTGGCCGAGGCGCACGGCGCCGACACCTTGTCCGCCACCTTTACCAATGCACTTACCATCGAAAACCACTTCTCGTTCGTGAATGCGGTGGGAATCGTGGCGCTCTAGCCGCGCGCCCACCCCTAGAGGATCGGTTCCTGGCACACATGGAGATTGGCGATGGCCGGAAGCATCAATACGTTCCTCGTTGACGTCTCCAGCACGGCCCTGGCGCTGGGCGATCAGACGATGACCGATACGGTAGCCAGCACGGCAGCGTGGCCCGGCGCCGCGATCGGCTACGCGGCGGCTGTCGCGGTGGCCCAGGACACCGCGCCCGGCACACCAGAGACTAGCGCCACAACGGACGTCATCGCGACCGGCGGATACATGACGAGCTCGCAGGGCAGCCACTGGTCGATTGATTTTCCGTATGGCCCGACGCCCACCTCTGTTGATGTCTCCCTGACGTTCGTCTCGACTCACGGCGCTGGCGACGCCTTCTCCGGGTATGACCTGGTGAGTTCGTCGCTGCACGGACTGCTGTAGCCGCAGCCATGCAATCTGTATTTCGGCCGGCAGCGCTGAAGTCGCGCGAGACGAGTTCTTGCGTTGAAACGCGGCAATGCGATCTGCACATCGTCCGCCATCGGCCGTCCCGCAGTCCCAAAGATGATGTCGCCGCGGTCATAGGCTACGCCAGAAGACCAATCAGTCGAATGAACCTTTGATGCCGCAAATCGCGGTCCGTAGCCTCCGCATCTGCGGAGGGCCGCAGTCATTGCGTGTGCGGCTGATCAACGCGAAATCAACACGAACAGGAGAGCTATATGGCAGCCTCTTTCCTTGACTTCACCAAAGCGGTGCATATTGCCGACACCGTCGACATCGATAAGTCGATCTTCACCGAGTCGTTCGCCCTTTTCAACTCAGCCCTTGGCAATGCGACCGCTGATGCGATGGGCGCCTGGACGCACACCGAGACCTTGACCCAAACGTTAGCCGTCCAGGGGATGGGCTCCAGTTCCGCTTCGGAGTCGGTGTCCCAGGCCAACCCGGTGGATTTTAACTTCGTAGTCTAATAGGCGGGTGATCGCTTTGAGCGAGCCGGCAGCAGTCGATCTGCTGCCGGCGCTCAGCGCCGACCCCAGTCGACGTATGCAAACGGCGCACGGTTCGGCAACTCCAATGCAGCTAACTAGAGCTCCGTAATGCGCAAGCGTTATCAAGCTGGTGGCCGGATAGTTCATTTCGAAGTCGACGACGGTTCGGAGTCAATCATCATCGAGCTGTCGCGAGCCAGCCTATGTAGCAATGCCGATTTGATCGTCCGCGATAGTCGCGCACGCGCCATCGCCGCTGGATCGGGACGGTCCTCGAGTTCGTCGAGAGCGGCGACTGGTGGTCCGGCTGGGGCTGGTGAGGCTGAGGCCATGGCAGCTGCCAGCCGCCGGTACGGCTTCAAGCTGTCCAAGTAGGTCGCCCAGGGACGGCCAATCTGCCGCTTTCGCGTAACTCCTTAGTCAAGCCGGCCGGAGATGAAACATGCGGCAGAGATCGTCCGACAAAACTGGCTCCTCAGGTCGCGAATCGAGCGGCCCGACTGACCTTCAATGTGCCGTCAGAGCCTGCCGTTCGGCCTTCCGCACTTGCGCGCTCTTCAGCCTCATCATCAACGTGCTGATGCTTGCGCCGCCGGTTTACATGCTTCAGGTCTACGACCGCGTGTTGACCACCGGCCGGATCGAGACCCTTGTGATGCTCACCCTGATGGCGATGATCGCGATTGCGATGATGTCCGCGCTCGATGCCTTGCGGACTTGCGTCACGATTCGCGTCGGTTGCTGGCTGAACGAGGAGCTCGGACCAGCTTACCTGGCTTGCGCCGTGCGCGGCCGACTGAATGGGGATCCCTCCGGCCTCGAGCACCTGCGCGACATCTCCCAGATCCAGAACTTCATCGCGACGCAGGGGTTGTCGGCCTTCTTTGACGCGCCGTGGGTCCCCATCTTCGTCGGCCTGATCTGGATCCTCCATCCTATGCTCGGAGGCGTAGCGATCTTCTCGGCGGTGGTGCTGTTCCTGTTGAGCATCGCCAACGAGGTCGCCACCCGGAAGTCGACCGCGACGGCGAACAAGAAGCAGATCGAGGCGACGCTAATGGCGGAGGCGACCATCCGCAACGCCGAAATCGTGCAAGCCATGAACATGCTTCCTGCGATGACCCAGCGTTGGGCCAGGATCAATTCGACGGTCGTCGATAGCCTGCGCAGGTCAGGCGACGTTGGCGGCTTCGTGCTGGCCACCACCAAGTTCGTCCGTTTATTTGTTCAGGTGGCCATCCTCGGCGTCGGCGCCTGGCTGGTGGTCGAGTCGAAACTGGGTGCCGGCGTGATGATCGCCGCTTCCATCCTGCTCGGACGCGCGCTCGCGCCAGTGGAGCTTGTCATCTCCATGTGGCGCAACTTCATGGGCGCCCGCTTTTCCTATCACCGCCTGAAGAAAGCCATCGAAGAAAATCCGGCGCCCCGGCGCCGCACGGTGCTTCCAACCCCCAGCGGCAAGGTAGTCGTCGAAGACCTAAGCTACATCGCGCGCAACACCGGGCAGCTTATACTCAGCAAGGTGTCATGCGCTGTCGAGCCGGGCGAGGCGTTGGCGATCATTGGTCCCTCCGGCGCGGGCAAGAGCACGCTGTGCCGGCTGATGGTCGGGCTGGCAATCCCCGACGTCGGAGAGATCCGGCTCGATGGCTCCCCGGTCCACCACTGGGACAGTGAGCAGATCGGCCAACACATCGGCTTCCTGCCGCAGGATGTCGAGCTGTTCACCGGCACGGTTCGCGAGAACATTGCCCGCATGCAGGTGGCGAACGACGAGGCGATCCTGAAAGCGTCAAGGCTTGCCCATGCCCACGAAATGATCCAGCATCTCCCGCAAGGCTATGACACACACATTGGCGATGGCGGCGTGCGGCTGTCCGGTGGTCAGCGCCAGCGAATAGGACTGGCCCGTGCCGTATTTGGCGATCCGCGATTCATTGTCCTCGACGAGCCCAACGCCAATCTCGACCAGGCGGGAGAGACCGCACTCGTTGAGGCGATAGAAAACCTCAAGCGTTCCCGCGTCGCTCTGGTCCTGGTGGGACACCGGCCGTCCACGCTGTCGGTCGCGGACAAAGTCCTCTTCCTGAAGGAAGGCCACGTCGTCATGTTCGGCGAGCGCGATAAGGTGCTCGAGGAACTAAAGGCGCGGGCAGGCGAGTTCATCCCTCAAGGTGGCGATCACGAAGGGCCCCGCCGGCTTTCGTCCGGTCGCAGCCCGGCAAACGAGAGCGACCACAACGCCAGGGCTATGGCGGGTGTCTCATGACCTATCACGTCGAAAGGATTGCACCGCTGTATACGCGGCTTTCCCCGGTCAGCGTGACGTTCGGTCCGCATAAGCCTGACATCCGGCGTCCCGCCCGCTACGGCAAGGTTCTGATCCTGATTTTCGTCGTTATCTTCGTGGGATGGGGTGGCTTGGTCTATCTCGACGGCGGTGCGGTCGCGCCCGGCGTGATTAACCCGGACAGCGGCAAGAAGACCATCCAGCATCTGGAGGGCGGCATTATCGCCGAGCTGCCCGCCCGCGAGGGGCAGGCGGTCAAGATGGGCCAGACGCTCGCCGTCCTCGAGAGCACCCAAGCGCGCGCCACGCACGAAGCGCTGGTGCAGCAACGGCTTTCCCTGCTCGCCAGGCAGGCGCGACTGGACGCCGAAAGGGCAGGAGAGAGCCACATCCAGTGGCCCCCGGAGCTGCGCTCATCGGATCAGCCGATCAGGGATATCGTCGGGGCACAGCAGAAGGTCTGGGACGCTCGACGCTCCACGCACGCAACGCGACGAGACATCCTGGCCCAGCGCGTCGAGCAGCTGCTGCAACAGATCCAAGGCTCCGAAGCACAAGTCGAAAGTGCGTCCCGGCAGATCGAGTTCATTGGCGAGGAGCTGAAGGCGAAGGAATATCTGGTCGCACGTGGGATGATGCCCAAGCCGGAGGCGCTGCGGCTGAGGCGCGCTGAGGCCGAGATCGTCGGAAGGCGCGGCGAGCACGTCGCAGAGATCGCACGGGCCCGCGAGAAGATCGGCGAAGCGAAAATCCAAATCCTCTCGGTCGAGGCCGAGCGGGCCGATCAGATCGCAGCCGAGCAGGACAAGGTTCGCGGCGAGCTCGCGGAGGTGAACGAGAAGCTGCAGGCCAGTGCCGACGTAGTCAAGCGTACCGTGGTGATCGCTCCCGTGAACGGTACCGTGGTCGACATCAAGTTCAGGACGATCGGCGGAGTGGTTCAGCGAGGCGAGCCCATCATGAGCATCGTGCCCGAAAGTGATGAAATGATCATTGAGGCGCGACTGCAGCCGAGGGACGTCAAGGCGGTGCATAGCGGCCTCGAGGCCAAGGTCCGGTTCACTGCCTATTCGAGCCGCAATGTGCCTAACGTTCCAGGCACCGTCCGGACGGTCTCCGCTGACCGCCTCATGGATGAAACCAAGCATCAACCCTATTATCTTGTGCGCGTCGCGGTTGACCGGGAACTGATGAAGACGCTGGCGCCGAGCGTCGATCTCATTCCAGGCATGCCCGTGGAAGTGCTGGTTGTAACCGAAAGGCGGACGATGCTGGACTACCTCGCCAAGCCGTTCCGCGACGCGCTATGGCGAAGCTTCCGTGAGACTTGACGATGGCTCGGGACGAACGTGACTGGGCGAAACCATAAGGGGGCGGAACCTACGAGCCGCCTACTTGCCCAAGCGATTGCCCTAGTGGACGAAGCGCATGCCCTGAGCTACGCCTTGATCCGGGTGTTGGCATCATCGCCGCGCGAGGAGCTTTCGCGGGAAGACATAGATGCGCTGTGCCAGTTGGCCTATGAGGCGCTGAACAAGATCACCCAGGCGCAGGAGTTGTTCCAGGAGATGGACAAAGACTAGATACCTGATCGAGGTGGTACCGCGCTGGTGTCCCTACCAAATACTACATCCGGCCATATCCATGATGAAACGCGCCAAGGATCGGCCGAGCGACGGACTGGACCGAGCCGTTGGATGGACGATAGCCCCGCGGATCCTTGTCCAACGATGCGTCCGGAGTTGGTTGTACAACATGACGACGGAACGTGCTCGCGATCGTGAACGACGCGCGAGCCCCGTGTGGATCGAGGCGCAGCCGGCAAAGGCGCCCTCTGAAACACCTTATCGTCGTACGTCTCCGTCGCATTTACGGCCCAGCGGGCGTATTTCACACGGGCTTGGACTCACTCAAGGGTTCTTTATCGGCCCGTCGCGCAAACCGCCGCGACCTGCGTGCGGTTCATCAGGCCGAACTTGCGCAGGATCTGCCGCACGTGAACTTTGACTGTGCCTTCCCTCATCCGTAACCGGCATGAGGCCCCCACCTAGCCATCCTTCGGCTTGCGCGCGATACAGCCTGGCATGAGCGGATCGGTGG
>NZ_JBEGDB010000036.1:0-47278 GCF_043638955.1 Bradyrhizobium sp. 31Argb
CTCATTCTGGCACAACTGATGCCGTAGGGGGCCGTCCACCCCATCAACCACAGGCCGTTGTCGTGTGCTCCGCTGCACCCGCTTGCTCGCGCCACAATAACCGCCTGTGGTTATGCGTCCCCGCTTTCGCGGCGACGACGGCCGTAGGGTGGGCAAAGCGCCTACACGCACCGTCGCTTAAACACACTCCGGCGGAAGCGTGCCCACCATTGTGAGCGCGGCGCTGGATGGTGGGCACGGCGCAAGTGCGCCTTTGCCCACCCTACAGCCTGGATCGTCCGCTTTCGCGACGACGACGGCAGGGCTGTCACTTGTCCGGTGGCGGTGGATCGCTCGCCGCGCTCCGGCTGGCCATCAGCCCCAGCGCCAGCCCGCCGATCGCCAGGATCGGGACCAGCCGTTTCACGCCGATGGCGCGGACGAGCTGCAGGCCGGTTGCTAGCACCGCCGGGTTGGTGAGGAGGGATTGGCGTGCCGCCCGGGCCATCTCCTCGGCGCGCAGCCGCATCTGCCGCTTCCGTGCGACGTAGAGGGCGGCGGCGATCACCGCGACCACCACGAAAAGCGCGGCGCAGGCAAGACATGCCCAAATCGGCCCATAGGTCTGGTGCACCCAGACGAAGAACGCCGCACAGAGGAAGCCGAGCGCAATGAGCGCGGTTGCGGCGATCACGACCGCAAGCGACGTCAGCCGCATGGCATTGCCCGCCTGCTCCCTGACGTCACTGACCAGTCGCTGCAGCATGGGGACGTGTCCGCCGCTACCTTCGCCAGGCCATGCCGATCAGGAAGCCGAGGCCGAGCGCAATGCCGACGGTCGCCAGCGGGCGCTGGGTGATGGCGTCCTCCAGCGTCTCCTCGATCGAGGAGTACGCATCCTGCGCGGCGTCCATCATCGCGCTGCCGCGCTCCGACATGTCGTCGACGGCGGTTTCGGCGCGGTCGCGCGCCTGGTCGTATCCACGGCGTGCCTGCTTTCGCGCGCTGCCGGCGAACGAGTTGAGCGCCTCGGTGATCTGGTCGGTCAGCGCGGCGATGTCGTCCTTCACGGTGGCGACATCCTTCTGCAGGCGTTCATAGGTTGCTTTGTCTGTCATGTTCTTCAATCCGAAATCGCTTGTCACCGACATCGAACAGCTCCCGAACCAATGTTGCTTCACCAATGTTGTTCTTGGCAGAACGCCGCGTCGGGAACTAAGTTCCCGAGCCGAAATCCGGTTCACTCCTCCGGCAGATGCGGCGAATTGACCGGCATCAGATGCTCCTTGAGGATCAGCGCGACGATCAGGAGTGGGGAGGCCAGGAAGGCGCCCATCGGGCCCCACAGCCAGGTCCAGAACGCCAGTGCGATGAAAATGGCGAGCGCATTCAGGGCAAGTCTTCGGCCGATGATGGTCGGGGTGATGAAATGCCCCTCGAGGAAGGTCAGCACCGCAAAGCAGGCCGGCGCGATCAATCCGGCGCTGATGGTCGAGAAGCTGACGAGACCGACCAGAACCAGCACCACGAACATCGCGACCGGCCCGATGATCGGGATGAAGTTCAGCGTGGCGGCGAGCGCGCCAAGGCCCGCCGGGTTGGGCATGCCAGTGACGGCACAGATCAGCCCGGTCCCGATCCCGACGCCGATATTGATCATGGTCACCATGAGCAGGTAGTTGCCGAGATGTCCCTCGATCTCGTTGAGGATGCGCAGGGTGCGGAGCCGCCAATCGCGATCGCCGAAGGCCATAACGAGCCCCCGCCGCAGATCCTTCCAGCTTGCGATGAACAGGATCAGGGTGGCGATGAACAGCAGGAATTCGGCAAAGGTCGGCGACAGGAATTCCACCGTCGGCTGCACCCATTCGAACTTCGGCAATTGCAACGGGGCAAGCGTCTCGGAGCCGCCGATCATGCTCTGCAATTGCTGCCACAGCGCGAGCGGCCGGTCGAAGATGTGCATCTTTTCTTTCAGCGCCGCTGCGAGCTCCGGCAACCGGGCGCTCCACTCGATCGCCGGAGCGGAAATCAATCCGATAATGAAAGTGGCGGCAGCGCTGACGGCGGCCACGATCAGCACTGCGGCGACCGCGCGGGGCACGCGGTAGCGCTCGAGGAAGCTTGCCGCCGGCGACAGCATGGTGCCGACGATGAAGGCCATCGTGATCGGCAGGAAGAAGGCCTTGGCCAGATAGAGCGCCGCGACGATGGCGATAACCAGGAGCCCGACCAGCGACAGGGCGACGAGCTCGGTGCGGCGGATGACCGGCGGCAGCTCGGCGTGGCCATCGGGGGCGGGCGTGCCTTCGGCGCCATTGGACAGGAGACGCTCACTGGGAAAGACACGCACGCTGGTTCTCTCCCGCCACGGGCGCATGTCAAGGCGACGCGCGGGTGTGCGTGCCACGACCGGAAATTCTTGGAGGGCCAACTCCGGGCCGGCCGCCAGGTTCCATCGCGCGATCGTGAGCGGCTGTGTTCTTGACTGATGCGACTCTGCCACGGCGGAGCCGGAACCGCGAAGCGATGGCGCGCGTTTGGTTGGGGCAGAGCATCAGCGTGATGCGTATCCAATGGGGCAGCACATGACACCGTCATCCGCTCTATTCCGCCGATCGTCGCGCGCGGCAAACGCGCTTGTCTTCGCCGTCAGCCTGCTGGTGACGCCTATCGCCCTCTCGAACTCCGCGAGCGCCCAGTCGCTGGGCTACGCCCCCATCCGGCAGGGCGCCTTTCCGTCCGACGAGGCCTTGACGCCCGAGGGGAGGGACGCGGAGGCCGGCGTGCTGCCGGAGCGGTTGCGCCGTGCGGTGGTGCCGTTTGCGAGCAGCGAAGCGGCAGGCACGGTCATCATCGATACCGGCAACACCGCGCTCTACTATGTGCTCGGGCAGGGCCGCGCGATCCGCTACGGCGTCGGCGTCGGCCGCGAAGGCTTCACTTGGTCAGGCGTGCAGACCATTAGCCGCAAGGCGGAATGGCCGGACTGGTATCCGCCCGCCGAGATGATCAGGCGCCAGCCCTATCTGCCGCGGTTCATCGCCGGGGGTCCCGGCAATCCGCTGGGCGCGCGTGCGATGTATCTGGGATCGAGCGAATACCGCATCCACGGCACCAACGATCCCTCGACCATCGGCAAGTTCGTCTCCTCCGGCTGCATCCGGATGACCAATGAGGACGTCACCGATCTGTTTGGCCGCGTCAATGTCGGCACCAAGGTCGTGGTGCTGCCGAAGAATGCGCCAGTGCTCGCCCGCGGTTCGGATACCAGGACCACGATCAGCGTGCGCCCGGCGCCGCCGCGTCCGCAAGCCGCGGCGACCACGCTGCCGTCGGGCCAGCAAGCGATACGACTGAACGTGTCGTCGGTGAATTGAGGCGAAAATGGCCCCGATCTCGCATTGGCGATGGATATTCGGCGCGACGGCGCTCGTCCTTGCCGTCGCCGCGCCCGCGGCGCAGGCCCAGGATTTCTTCTCGCTCCTGTTCGGCGGCTTCGGCCGGCCTCCGATGTTCCGGCCGCCGTTCGACGACGGCCCGCCCGCCGTGCAGCAACGGATTTGGCGGCCGCGCGCCTATGACCGCAGCTATGATCGCGCTTATAGCGGCGGGGGTCAGGCGTTCTGCGTGCGTACCTGTGATGGTCGTTACTTCCCGCTGCCGGTCTCCGACAATGCCAGTCGCGCGCAGAGCTGCAATAATTTCTGTCCGGCGAGCGAGACCAAGCTGGTCTATGGCGGCAGCATCGACAACGCCGAGACGGAGGACGGAACGGCGTATTCGGAACTGCCGAACGCGTTCCGTTACCGAAACGAGATCGTGGCGGGTTGCACCTGCAACGGCAAGGATCCCGGCGGGCTGGCGCAGGTCAAAATCGAGGATGATCCCACCCTTCGGAAGGGGGACATCGTCGCCAGCGAAAACGGCCTGATGGTCGCCGGCCGCCCCGACAAGCGCGGTGCCTCGCTGCAGCTCTCGCCCGCGCCCGACCGCATCCGCGCCAAATATGGGCGCGTGCCGGTGGTGGCGCGGGAGTGAGTGGTGAATAGGGGCTAGGCGGCGCGGATCTTGCCGAGGAAATCGGTGACTTGGTCGCCGAGCCCACGGCTTTGCGTCTCCAGCGTCTCCGAGGCGACGCGAACGTCCGCAGCGGCGGCCGCCGCGGTGTCCGCATCGGCCTTCACGCCGGTGATGTTCTCGGACACGTTCTTGGTGCCCTGGGCGGCAAACTGCGTGCTGCGCGTGATCTCCTGGGTCGCGGCGCCCTGCTCCTGGACGGCGGCGGCAATCGCGGTCGCGACTTCATTGACTTCGCCGATGATGCTGCCGATGCCCTTGATGGCGTCGATGGCTTCGCCGGCGACCTTCTGGATGTCGGCCATCTGCTCGGAAATCTCCTCCGTCGCCTTTGCGGTCTGGCTCGCCAGCGACTTGACCTCGGAGGCGACCACGGCGAAGCCGCGTCCGGCCTCGCCGGCGCGGGCGGCCTCGATGGTGGCATTCAGCGCGAGCAGGTTGGTCTGCGCCGCGATGGTGTTGATGAGGCCGATCACCTCGCCGATGCGGCCGGCGGATTTCGCAAGTCCCTGCACGGTGCCGTCGGTGTTGCGGGCCTGGTTGACCGCGCGGCTGGCGATACCGGCCGCATGCGCCGCCTGCTGGCTGATGTCGTTGATCGAGGCGCTCAATTCCTCGGAAGCCGCTGCGACCGTCTCCACGCTCATCGACGCCTCGCCGGACGCCTTTTCGGCGATCTCGACCCGTTCATTGGTCTGGCGCGACACGGCGGAAAGGTTGGCGGACGTCGCCCGCATCTTGCCGGAGGCGTCGCCGAGATGTTCGAGCGTCTGGCGCACCAGATGCTCGAACTCGCCGACATGGTTCTCGATCGTCTGCTGGCGGGCGGCTGCGCCGGCATTGCGCTCGCGCTCCTGCGCTTCGATGCGGAGCTTGTCCTTGGCCTGCTGCTTGAAGGTTTCAAGCGCACCGGCAAGCGCGCCGATCTCGTCCTTGCGCCCGGCATAGCCGCTATCGACATTGAGGTCGCCGGAGGCGACTTTCAGCATGGCATCGCGGATGTTGTGCAGCGGCGTGATGACGCGGCGGCCGATCGCGATCATGGCGCCGACCGTGAGCGCGATCGCGCCGGCGAGCAGCGCAAGCTGTGTGATCAACGAGCGCTGCGCCAGGGCGTATTGGGCGGCAGCGTGATCCTTCGCCGCATCGAGCGCCGCTTCCGCGACCGCCACGGCCGTCCCCATCCGGCCGACGGTGACCGGGCTCCACTGGTTCGCGGCCATCTCCGGCTTCCCGCCATTGGCAAGCGCCGCCATCAGCCGGTCGCGCAGCCTTTGATAATCAGGATCGAAATAGGCGGTCTTGGAGGCGGGAATCGCAGCCGCGAGCTTCGGCGGCAATTGCATGCCTGAGGTTGCCACCTCGAGCGCCTTCCAGGCGGCATCGATGCCGCCGACGAATTTGGTGTAGCTTTGGTGGATTTCCGGCGTGATACGGCCTGCACCGAGTCCGTCTGACACCAGCGCGGAGGCTTCGCCGGCGGTGTTGCGCAGCAGCCAGGCAGTCTGCTTGATGTTGAGCAATTGGTCGATCACCGCATCCTGGTGATTGACGTCGGCGGCAAGCGTTCCCGACAATTTATTGAGCACGTCGAGCAAGGCCTGCGTCGTTGCCTGATACTCCTTCGCCAGCTCGGCGCGACGCGCTTCCTTCGGCTTGGCCATCTCCTGCCAGAATTCCGTCTGCTCGGCCGTCAGCAGCGAGAACAGCCGTTCGAACTCCGCCACCAAGGTCTTCTGCTGGGCGAAGTCCATGGTCTTGAGCCGGGCGAGCCCGTTCGCCATCGCCAGCATTTCGGCATCGCGGAGATCGCGAAGGTACTTCTCGATCCCGCCGTCCATCGGAGACCCGCCGGTCAGAAGGCGGTTGGTGGACGAACGGTCGGTTCGCAGGCTGTGCATCGCCTTGAAAAGGTCGGCCGAGACGTCGGCAATCGTCGAAATCCGGCCCGCCGCCTGCAGCCGGCCCCAGCTATCCCACGCATTCAGCGAGAAACCGACGACGATGCAGAATGCAGTGCTCAGGATAACGATCTTCAGCAACGCGGATACAGAAAGGCGATTCAGCATGTGGCTCCCCCAAAGCTGTCGCCATTTGGAACAATAAGGGTAAAAATTTCCGGAAACGCTATTGCCGTATATTTACGGAGCGCGCTGAAATGACCGAGCTTTTCGCAAGTGGGCAAGTTCCCCGTCAGGAACCTCGCAGGCTTCCGGCAGTTAAGAAAGTGCTAACACGCCATTCATGACGTCCTCGGGGGCCGCATGCTCATCAGCATACTCATCACGTTTCTGGTCGTTATCCTCGTCCTTTACCTGATCAACCTGCTGCCGCTCGACGCACGCGCCAAGCAGATCGCGCGTGTCGTCGTGATCATCCTGGGCGTAATCTCGCTCTTGAAATACATCTGAATACATCGCGGTGTTCTGACAACACCAAGCAAAAGCCCCGGCGTCGGCCGGGGCTTTTGCTGCGAGAGCCTATCGCAGGCTTCGGAACCAGTCGTCCACATCCTTGCGGATCTGGTCCTTGGCGAAACCGTAGCGCTGCTGCAGCTTGCCTTCGAGCTGCTCGCGGCGGCCTTCGATCACGTTGAGATCGTCATCGCTGAGCTTGCCCCATTTCTCCTTGGCAGCGCCCTTGAACTGCTTCCAGTTGCCCTCGATCCGGTTCCAATCCATTGCCATCTCTCCGATGCTTCAGTTGAGATGGCGTTGAAACGGATTGATGCCGCACGGGTTCCAACCATGCGGCGTCATGCTCTGTAGCTCGGATGAAGCGAAGCGTAATCCGGGGATGGTGGTCCCGGGTTGCGCTTCGCTCCACCCGGGCTACGGCGATGCGCCAGATCAGCCGGCGGCCTTCGCTTCGCGACGGCGGGCGGTGAGAATGAACTCGGTGTAGCCGTTCGGCTGCTCGCGGCCCTTGAAGATCAAGTCGCAGGCCGCCTTGAAGGCGACACCGTCGAAGGACGGCGCCATCGGCTTGTAGAGCGGATCGCCCTTGTTCTGGCCATCGACGACGATAGCCATACGCTTCAGCGACTCCATCACCTGGTCCCTGGTGACGACGCCCTGGTGCAGCCAGTTCGCCAGATGCTGGCTCGAGATGCGCAGGGTGGCGCGGTCTTCCATCAGGCCGACGTCGTGAATGTCAGGCACCTTGGAGCAGCCGACGCCCTGGTCGATCCAGCGCACGACATAGCCCAGGATGCCCTGGCAGTTGTTGTCGATCTCCTGCTTCACGTCATCGGGCGCCCAGTTCGACTGCGACACCGGAATGGTGAGGATGTCGGAGAGTTTCGCGCGCGGCCCACCCTTGGCCAGCTCCTGCTGGCGCGCGATCACGTTGACCTGGTGATAGTGCAGCGCGTGCAGCGTCGCAGCGGTCGGCGACGGCACCCAGGCGGTGGTGGCGCCGGCCTGCGGATGGCCGATCTTCTGCGCCAGCATGTCGGCCATCTTGTCGGGCGCTGCCCACATTCCCTTGCCGATCTGCGCATGGCCGGGCAGGCCGTCGATCAGGCCGATGTCGACATTCCAATCCTCATAGGCCTTGATCCAGGGCTGCGCCTTCATGTCGTTCTTGCGGATCATCGGACCCGCTTCCATCGAGGTGTGGATCTCGTCGCCGGTGCGGTCGAGGAAGCCGGTGTTGATGAACATCACGCGCTTGCCCGCATTCTGGATGCTGGCCTTGAGGTTGACCGTGGTGCGGCGCTCCTCGTCCATGATGCCGACCTTGAGCGTATTCTCCGGCAGCGAGAGCAATTTCTCGACCTCGCCGAACAACTCACAGGTCAACGCGACTTCATCGGGGCCGTGCATCTTCGGCTTGACGATGTAGACCGAGCCGGTGCGGCTGTTCTTCACCTTCGACTTGCCCTTGATGTCATGGATCCCGAGCAGGCCGGACACCGCGGCATCGAGGATCCCTTCGGGGATCTCCTCGCCCTTTGCATCGAGCACGGCGTCGGTGAACATGTGATGGCCGACATTGCGCATCAAGAGCAGGCTGCGGCCGTGCAGCGTCAGATCCTTGCCGTCGGGCGTCTTGTAGACGCGGTCGGCATTGAGCGAGCGCGTCAGGGTCTTGCCGCCCTTCTCGAAATCAGCCGACAGCGTGCCGGCCATGAGACCAAGCGTATTGCGATAGACCAGCACCTTGTCCTCGGCGTCGACGGCCGCGACGCTGTCTTCCATATCGAGGATGGTGGAGACCGCCGCCTCCAGGATCATGTCGGCGACCCCTGCCGGATCGTCCTTGCCGATCGGATGATTGCGGTTGATCGTCACGTCGATGTGCAGGCCGTTGTTGACGAGCAGCACGGCGCTTGGCGCGGCGGCATCGCCCTGATAACCCGCGAATTGTGCGGCCGATTTCAGTGCGGTGGTGTTGCCTTTCTTGAGCTTCACCGCGAGCTTGCCGCCGCTGACGCTGTAGGAGGTCACATCAGTGTGGCTTCCGGTCGCGAGCGGCGCGGCCGAATCCAGGAGCGCCTTGGCCTTCGCGATCACCTTGTCGCCGCGCGCCTTGTTGTAGCCCTTGCCACTCTCGCTCGGGTCGTGCGGGATCGCGTCGGTGCCGTAGAAGGCGTCATAGAGGCTGCCCCAGCGCGCATTCGCCGCATTCAGCGCATAGCGTGCATTGGTCAGGGGCACCACGAGCTGAGGACCGCAGATCTTGCCGATCTCTTCGTCGACATTAGCGGTCTCGACCTGCCTGGTCGGCGGCTCCGGGAGCAGATAGCCGATTTCCTTCAGGAAAGCGGTATAGGCGTTGATGTCGAACTTCTTGCCCTTGTTGGCGCGGTGCCAATCGTCGATCTTGGCCTGCAGCGTGTCGCGGAAGGCGAGCAGCTCGCGGTTTTTCGGCCCCAGTTTTGCGATGATGGCGGCGAGCCCCGCCCAGAAGGCGTCGGGCGCGATCCCGGTGTTGGGGGTCGCTTCCTTGGCGATGAAATCGAACAGGACAGGGGCGATCTTCAATCCGTGGGCTTCGACACGCGTCATGTTGGGCTTTCCAAGAGAAATGGCGTTTACGGACTGTTTTCGGGACGAAAACAGCAAAAAACGCGCCAAAAGGCGGGCGGTTCAGCGCCCTTTTAGCGCTAAAGCCACGGCCATGAGAAGGCCCCCCGGGTGGCCATATTACCCGCAACCGTCATGCCCCGCGGAGGCGGGGCATCCAGTACGCCGCGGCTTCTTCAACTACGATCGTCTCTGGAATACTGGATCGCCCGGTCAAGCCGGGCGATGACGGGGAGGGGAGATTGCCTGCCTAAATATTCGCCGCGAGGTCGGCGACTTCCTCGAATAGGATGCCGGTTTGGGCCAGCATCCGTTCGATCTCGTCGACGGCGTCCGCCACCGACCGATTCGACGTATCGATGGTCAGTTCGTTGCCCGCCGGCGGCTCGTAATCATTGGTGATGCCGGTGAAGGAGGGCAGGCCGCCCGCGCGGGCCTTGGCGTAATGGCCCTTTGGATCGCGGCTTTCGCAGATCTCCGCCGGCGTTGCGACATAGATCTCACGGAACGCGCTGTCGGCGATGCGGCGCGCGGCGGCGCGGTCGGATGCGGCGGGCGAGACCGCGGCGACGATCGCGATATGGCCGTTGCGCGCCAGATGCGTCGCGACCTCCGCGAGGCGGCGGATGTTTTCGCTGCGATGCGCGTGCGAGAAGCCAAGGTCGCTGTTGAGGCCGGCACGCAAGGTGTCGCCATCGAGCAGGATCGGCGAGCCGCCATTCGTGAACAGCCGCCGCTCCAGCGCAAGCGCCAATGTCGATTTGCCGGAGCCGGGCAGCCCCGTGAACCAGAGCACGGCGCCGCCATGACGATAGCGGGCCGCACGCTCGTCGGCGCGCAACGCGGACTCCACCGGCACGATGTCGACGGGCACGGCGCGCTGGCCGGCATCGACCGACAGCACGAGGCCGCCACCGGCGATCCGGCCGTTCACCTCGATCACCAGCCGCCCGGTGCGCGGGCTTTCGCTGTAGGGATCGGCAGCAATCGGCTGCGCCAGCGAGATGTCGATCTCGCCGACATGGTTGCGTGCGATCGAATTGGTTTCCTTGTTGGAGAGCGCGCCGGGATCGACTGCCTTGTCGATCGCGACCACGCTCGCGCGGGTCTCGCGCGTGCCGAGCCGGATCAGGATCTGGTCGCCCTTCGACAATGGCTTATCGTGCAGCCAGAAGATCCGGGCGTGGATGCGGCGGGTGTCGCGCGGGCTCAGGCCGACATGGCCGATGACGTCGCCGCGCTCGATGAAGAGCTCGCGGTCCAGCGTGATGCCGACCGAGCGGCCGGCCGTTTGCGGTCCCTGAAGCGGCGTCACCGGCCAGCTCTCGACGGTCTTGATCTTCGCGATCTTGCCGGCGGGCATGATCACGATCTCGTCGCCGGCCTTCAGGCTGCCGGATTCGATGCGGCCGGCGATGATGCGGCGGTCGTCGAACTTGTAGATCGCCTGCACCGGCAGTCGCAGCGGCAATGTTTCCGCCGGCCGCGCCGGCTCCAGCGCATCCAGCGCCTCGACCACGCTCGGCCCCTTGTACCAGCCGATCCGCGGCGTGTGCGCGGCAACGCCGTCGCCGTCGCGCGCGGAAATCGGAATCACCGCCGATGGCTTCACGCCAAGACCGGTCAGGTGCGCCGATATCTCGTCGCTGATCTCGTTGAAGCGCTCGGCGCTAAAATCGACCCGGTCCATCTTGTTGACGACGACAGCGACCTGCTTGATGCCGAGCAAATGCAGGAGATAGCCGTGCCGCCGCGTCTGGTCGCGCACGCCTTCGAGCGCGTCGATGATCAGCACGGCGCCGTCGGCCTGCGAGGCGCCGGTGATCATGTTGCGGAGGAATTCGGCGTGGCCGGGCGCGTCGATCAGCACCACGTCGCGCGAGCGGGTACGGAAGCGGATCTGCGTGGTGTCGATGGTGATGCCCTGGTCGCGCTCGGTCTGCAGCGCGTCCAACAGGAACGACCATTCGAAGGGCATGCCGCGCCGCGCGCTGACGGCTTTCAGCATTTCGAGCTTGCCATCGGGCAGGCTGCCGGTCTCGTGCAAGAGGCGGCCGACGAGGGTGGATTTGCCATGATCGACATGGCCGACGATGACGATGCGGACTTGCGGACGCGTGGTGCCGTTCGGTGTCGCGGAGATCGCGCTGGGAAGAACCATGTTCATCGAAGATCGCCTTAACTTGCCAAGAGCTCAGAGATAGCCGGCGACACGCAGCCGCTCGAACGCATCCTCGGTCTCATGATCGAGTGCGCGGCCCGCGCGTTCCGGCACCTTGGTGTCTTCGAGCTCGGCCAGGATCTCATCGATATCAGACGCGGTCGACGCGACGGGGAAGGTGATGTCGGCATCACCAAGCGAACGATAGCGCTTGCCGTCCTTCGCCAGATAAAGCGGGATGATCGGGATGTTCTCGCGTCTTGTGTAGGCCCAGATGTCGGCCTCGGTCCAATGCAGGATCGGATGGATGCGCAAATGCGCGCCTTGCGGCGGGGAGGCGTTGAAATGATCCCAGAATTCCGGCGGCTGGTCGCGCACATCCCATTCGCCCTCGAGTCCGCGCGGCGAGAACACGCGCTCCTTGGCGCGCGTGGCCTCTTCGTCGCGGCGGATGCCGGCGATCAATCCGTCAAAGCCGTGCTTGACCAGCGCGAGCTTCAGGCCCTCGGTCTTGCGCGCAGCAGAGCGCGCCGCAGGCGGCAGCGTGGGGTCGACACTATCGATCGGCGGGCAGGGTTCGACGCGCAGGTCGATATCCCATTCCTTCGCGTACTGGTCGCGGAAGGCATACATCTCCGGAAATTTCTTGCCGGTATCGACATGCAAGGCAGGGAAGGGCACGCGGCCGAAGAACGCCTTGCGCGCGAGCCAGATCATCACGTTGGAGTCCTTGCCGAGCGACCACAACAGCGCGAGCTTCTTCAACCGGGCGAACGCCTCGCGCAGAATGTAGATGCTTTGCGCTTCGAGCTCGTCGAGATGATCCATTGAAGGGACGGTCGCGGGTGCTTCGACGAGGATTTTGCGCGACGCCTTTATTCCCTCGCGGGGCTCGGATGAGCGCAACCGTGCTGTGCCGGATTCATTGTCGAGAAGATGCATCTCTGTGCCTTGGCCTTTGGAGGCGAAAATTCTATAGTTGCGATGCAATAGAGAAGAAATAAATTTCTCTTTGCGGGCGCTTGCCGACACATATATAGAATAAAATTCCAGTCAACCCATAAGTTGGGGAAGCGAGCGGCGCATGCGGTTCTTGCCGGTGTTCCTGGATCTGCAAACAGGCGTGGTGCTGTTGGTCGGCGCCGGAGACCTCGTGCGTGCGAAGCTGCGTCTGCTCGCGGCAGCCGGCGCGCGCGTCCGCTGGTTTGCGACCGATGGCAATCATGATGTGAGCGGGATCGATGCGACGCGTGTCGAACTCGCGACAGGCGATCCGCTCGTCGCCGATCTCAGCGGCGTCATCGCGGTGCTCTGCGCGGGCGCCGGCGATATGGGTGTTGCGATGGCGGCGCGTGCGAAGGCTGTCGGCCTGCCCGTCAATGTGATGGACGATCTCGACCATTCCACCTTCATTTTCCCGGCGATCGTCGATCGCGGCGATGTCGTGGTCGCCGTTGGCACCGGCGGCGCTTCGCCTGTTGTGGCGCGCCGCGTGCGCGAGCGGATCGAGGCGGTGCTGCCGGCCCGCATCGGCGATCTCGCGTCTTTCATCGGCCAATTCCGCAAATCAATTCACGCGCGTATCGGCGAATTCGCGCTGCGCCGCCGCTTCTGGGAGCGCATTGTCGACGGTCCGATCGGCGCGCTGGTGCTGGCCGGCAAGAGGGGCGAAGCGGAAAAGGCGCTGCAGCAGATTTCCGATCCCTCCGCCTTTGCCGGCGCGACCGCACTCGGCAAGGCCAAGGGCCATGTGACGCTGGTCGGTGCGGGACCCGGCGATCCGGATCTCCTCACTATCAAGGCGCTGCGCGCGCTGCAGGACGCTGATGTCGTGTTCTACGATGAACTGGTGTCATCGGAGATTCTCGACCGCGCGCGCCGCGACGCATCGCGCATCCCGGTTGGCCGCCGCGTCGGCAAGCCCGGCATCGGCCAGGACGCGATCAACAGACTGATGATCGAGGCTGCGAAATCAGGACAGCGCGCGGTGCGGCTGAAGGGCGGCGATCCCTTCATCTTCGGCCGCGGCGGCGAGGAGATCGAAGCGCTGCGCCAGGCGGGCGTCGCCTATTCGGTGATCCCCGGCATCACGGCGGGCCTCGGCGCCGCCGCACAATTCGAGACGCCGCTTACCTTCCGCCATGAGGCGCTGCGCATCACCTTCCTCACCGCGCACAAGGCGCGCGACGCCGAGACTGTCGACTGGTCGGCGCTAACAGACAAGAAGATGACCGTCGTCGTCTATATGGGCATGACCGCGGCGCCGACGATCCGCGCCGGCCTCCTAGCCGCCGGTCGCTCGCCGCAAACGCCGGTCGGCGTGTTCGCGCGGGTGACGCGGTTGGATGCCAAGGCGGCGGTCGGAACGCTCGAACATTTGCCGTCGCTGGTCGAGAAGATCGATGGCGGCCCCGCCATCCTCGTCATCGGCGACGTCGTCTCCCACTCCGCGCCGTGGCGTCAAGCCAACCTCAACCAAGTGATCTCGGAACTTTTGGAAGCTGCCGAATGACCTCTCCGCTTGAACAGAAGAAAATCAGAATTACCGGGCCTTCGGTAGTGACCGCCAACCGCACTCATGACGGCGTGGTGATCTATCGCACGCCGCAGCATGGCTGGTCGTCGCGCCTCGCTGATGCCGCGATCGTGCGCACATCCGACGATGCGCGGGCGCTGCTTGCCGAAGCGGTTGCCGACGATGTCGGTGCCATCGGTTCCTACATCGCGCCTGTCGAAATCAAGGACAATGGAGAGATTGCGCCCGGCAATCTCCGCGAACATATCCGGTCGGAAGGCCTCACCATCGAGCTTCCGGTTCCGGCTTAAGGTTCTCCCTCATGTACGCATATGACGAACTCGATCGCACGCTCCTTCACGAACGTGTCGAAGAATTCCGCGACCAGGTGAAGCGCCGCCTTTCCGGCGAACTCACCGAGGACGAATTCAAGATCCTGCGATTGCAGAACGGCGTGTATCTGCAGCTCCACGCCTATATGTTCCGCGTCGCGATCCCCTATGGCACGCTGTCGTCAAAGCAACTGCGCGCGCTTGCCTATGTCGCGCGCCGCTACGATCGCGGTTACGGCCACTTCACGACGCGGCAGAACATCCAGTTCAACTGGATCAAGCTCGCCGAGCTGCCGGACGCGCTCGCCGATCTTGCCGAAGTCGGCATCCACGCCATGCAGACCTCCGGCAACAACATGCGCAACGTTACCTCGGACCAGTGGGCGGGCGTCGCGCCCGGCGAGGTCGAGGATCCCCGCATCTGGTCGGAGCTGCTCAGGCAGCACACGACGCTGCATCCGGAATTCTCGTTCCTGCCGCGCAAGTTCAAGATCGCGATCACCGCGTCCGATCACGACCGCGCCGCGATCCGGATCCACGACATCGGCCTGCGGCTGCACAAGAATGCCGATGGCGAGACCGGCTTCGAGGTGCTGGTCGGCGGCGGACTCGGCCGCACGCCGTTCATCGGCAAGACCATCAAGCCGTTCGTGCACGGCCGCGACATCCTGAGCTATGTCGAGGCGATCCTGCGCGTCTACAACCAGTATGGCCGCCGCGACAACATCTACAAGGCGCGCATCAAGATCCTGGTGCACGAGCTCGGCATCGAGAAGTTCGGCAAGGAAGTCGAGGAAGAGTGGCAGCTATTGCGCGACAGCGCGCTGACGCTGGATGATGCCGCGATCGAGGAAGTGCGCTCGCGCTTCAGCTATCCCGCCTACGAGAAGCTGCCGCATATGCCCGACGAGCTCAGGCAGGCGGCGCACGATCCGCTGTTTGAGCGCTGGCGCAAGAATTCGGTGTTTCCGCACAAGGCGCAGGGCTATTCGATCGTGACGCTGTCGCTGAAGCCGGTCGGCGGCCCGCCCGGCGACGCCACCGCCGAGCAGATGGACGTGATCGCCGATCTCGCCGATCGCTATTCCTTCGGCGAGATTCGCGTCGGCCATGAGCAGAACCTGGCGCTGCCGCACGTCGCCAAGCGCGACCTACCGGCGTTGTGGAAGGCGCTCGACAAGGTCGGGCTCGCGACGCCGAACGTGAATCTGGTCTCCGACATCATCGCCTGCCCGGGGCTCGATTACTGCTCGCTCGCGAACGCGCGCTCGATCCCGATCGCGCAGGAATTGACGCGGCGCTTTGCCAATCATGACACCGCGGGCCTGATCGGCCGGCTGCACATCAATATCTCCGGCTGCATCAATGCCTGCGGCCATCACCATGTCGGCCATATCGGCATCCTGGGTGTCGAGAAGAACGGCGAGGAATTTTACCAGATCACGATCGGCGGCCGCGCCGATGAGAGTGCCGCGCTCGGCACGCTGATCGGCCCCTCGGTGCCCTATGCCGAGGTCGCCGACGTGGTCGAGGACATCGTCGAGGCTTATCTGGCGCTGCGCGATTCCCCCGATGAACTCTTCATCGACACGGTCAAGCGGCTCGGCGTCGAACCTTTCAGGGAGCGGGTCTATGCCACTCGTTAAGAACGGAAAAATCGCAACCGACATCTACGTCTACGTCTCCGAGGGCGCGGAGATTCCAGCCGAGGGCGCGATCCTGGTGACGGCGGCGCGCTTCCTCGAAGATTCCGAGGCGCTGCTGCGCCGCCCCGGCAAGGTCGGCGTGGTCTGGCCCAACAACCGCGATCTCGACGAACTCGTGCCCTATCTCGACCGGCTCGCTGCGGTCGCGCTGGTGTTTCCATCGTTCCGCGACGGCCGCGCCTATAGCCAGGCGCGGCTGCTCCGCGAGCGCTATCGTTTCAACGGCGAATTGCGCGCCACCGGCCAGGTGCTGCGCGACCAGTTCGTGTTCATGCTGCGCGCCGGCTTCGACGCGCTCGACGTGAAGAAGGAAAAGGATGCGGACGCCTTCGCGGAGACGGTGAAACGCTACACCGTATTCTACCAGCCGACCGGCGACGGCCGCGCCACCGCGCTGAGCCGCCGCACGCAATTGCGCCATTCCGAAAGCGCCAGCCCATGAACGCGCTCGCGCCCGAGATGCCGGTCGAGGCGCGGTCGGCGCTGGAGCTCAATCGCGCCCTGCGCATGGCGACGCCGTTCGAGGTCATCGAGTCCGCGCTGAAGACGGTCGGCCGCGAGCGCCTTGCTCTGGTCTCGTCCTTCGGCACGGAATCGGCGGCGCTGCTGAAGGTGATGGCCGATGTCGATCCAGCCATCCCCGTGATCTTTCTCGATACAGGCTGGCTGTTCGCGGAAACGCTTGCCTATCGCGACACGCTGATCGACACGCTTGGTCTGACCGATGTTCGCTCGATCAAGCCGCTCGAGGAGACGCTTGGTCGCGAAGATCCCGAGCGCGATCTCTGGTTCTCCGATCCCGACGCCTGCTGCCGCATCCGCAAGGTCGAGCCGCTCTCGCGCGCGCTGGCGCCGTTCGCGGCCTGGCTCAATGGGCGCAAGCGCTTTCAGGGCGGCGCCCGCGCCGACATTCCCGTGGTCGAGGAAGACGGCGTCCGCCTGAAATTCAATCCCTTCGCCAACGCGACGCGCGAAGAGATTGAAGCGATCTACCGGGACGGCAAGCTGCCGCCGCATCCGCTTATTGCCTCCGGATACATGTCCGTCGGCTGCATGCCCTGCACCAGCCGCACCGCATCCGGCGAGGATGCGCGCGCCGGCCGCTGGCGCGGCCGCGCCAAGACAGAATGCGGCATTCATACGATGAAGACTTCTTAGGACAATGACGCTGCCACGCCGCAAACAATGAAATGCGGTTCCGTTGACTAAAGCGCTCTCCGCCGCGAGTTATGTTCCGCGTGCTCCGGTGTTGCTTCATCTGATTTGAATGGAGATAGAGATGGTCCGTCGTATCCTGCCGCTCGTCGCGGGCTTGCTGTGGGCGGGTTCGGCCTTCGCCGCCGATTACTCGCTGCTCAACGTGTCCTACGATCCGACGCGTGAGCTCTATGCCGATTTCAATAAGGCGTTTGCCGCCGCCTATCAGAAGGAGACCGGCAAGACCGTCGAGATCAAGCAGTCGCATGGCGGCTCCGGCTCGCAGGCGCGCGCCGTGATCGACGGCCTGCAGGCCGACGTGGTCACGCTCGCGCTCGCTTACGACGTCGACGCGGTCGCAGCCAAAGGCCTGATCGCACCGGACTGGCAGAAGCGCCTGCCGCAGAATGCCGCACCCTACACCTCGACCATCGTTTTCCTGGTGCGCAAGGGCAATCCCAAGGGCATCAAGGATTGGGACGACCTGATCAAGCCGGGCGTTGCCGTCATCACGCCGAACCCGAAGACCTCGGGCGGCGCGCGCTGGAATTATCTCGCCGCCTGGGGCTACGCACAGAAGAAGTTCGGCTCTGCCGACAAGGCCAAGAAGTTCGTCGCCGACCTCTATCAGAACGTGCCCGTGCTCGACACCGGCGCACGCGGCTCGACCGTCACCTTTGTCGAGCGCGGCGTCGGCGACGTGCTGCTTGCCTGGGAAAACGAGGCGTTTCTGGCGCAGCGCGAATTCGGCAAGGACAAGTTCGAGATCGTCTCGCCGCCGCTGTCGATCCTCGCCGAGCCGCCGCTCGCGATCGTCGATGCTGTCGCGGACAAGAAGGGTACCAGGACGATCGCCGAGGCCTATCTGAAATATTGGTATACCAGGGAAGGCCAAGAAATCGCCGCGCGCAATTCTTACCGTCCGCGCGATCCGGAGATTGCCAAGGAATACGAGAAATCCTTCGCCAAGGTTGAACTTTTTACCATCGACGACGTTTTCGGTGGTTGGACCAAGGCGCAGAAGGAGCACTTCGCCGAGGGCGGCATCTTCGACCAGATCTACAAGAATTGATCTGGTCGGGCCCGTAGGGGCAGAAGCAGGGGGATAGGTGAGCACAGCGGTTGCACGGCGCAGCACTTTGCCGGGATTCGGTCTCACCATGGGACTGACCCTGACGTGGCTCTCCGTTATCGTCCTGATTCCGCTCGCGGGTCTGTTTCTCAAGACGTTTGAGCTGAGCTTTGACCAGTTCTGGGGCATCGTCACCAGCCGTCGCACCCTGAGCGCGCTGAAGATTTCGTTCGGGCTGTCGTTTGCCGCGGCCTGCGTCAATCTGGTGATGGGCACGATCATCGTCTGGGCGCTGGTGCGCTACCGCTTTCCGGGACGGCGGCTGTTCGATGCGATCGTCGACATTCCCTTCGCGCTGCCGACCGCGGTTGCCGGCGTCGCGCTGACCCAGCTCTTTGCGCAGAAGGGCTGGTTAGGCGCGCCGCTTGCCGAACTGGGCATCAAGGTCGCGTTCACGCCGATCGGCATTTTCGTCGCCATGGTCTTCATCGGCATTCCCTTCGTGGTGCGGACGGTACAGCCTGTGCTGATCGATCTCGATCCCGAGATCGAGGAGGCCGCGGCAAGCCTCGGCGCCAACCGCTGGCACACGGTGTTTCGCGTGATCCTGCCGAGCCTGATCCCGGCGCTCTTGACCGGCTTTGCGCTCGCCTTTGCCCGTGCCGTCGGCGAATATGGCTCGGTGATCTTCATTGCCGGCAATCTGCCGAATGTCTCCGAGATCGCGCCATTGTTGATCGTGATCCGGCTCTCCGAATTTCGCTATGCGGATGCCACCGCGATCGCGGTGGTCATGCTGCTGGCTTCCTTCGTCATCATTTTCGCGGTCAATCGCCTGCAGCGCTGGGCGCAGACCCGCATTCCCACCCACTGAGGGGCCAGCATCGATGTCGCTGCAATCGAATCTGGCCTCCTCCACCACGCAGGTGCGGGCCTATGCCCCGACGGCAGACCTCAATGTCGTCTCGCCGCCGTCGCAGCGGGAGAAGGTGCGCCCGCACACGGCGGCCTCGAAGCGGGATCTGCGCACCGAGCCCCGGCCGATCCGCTTCCTGATCGTCGCGCTGGCGCTGATCTTCCTCACCGTGTTCGTGGTGCTGCCACTGGTCGTGGTGTTCGCGTCGGCGTTTTCGCGCGGCGTCACGGCCTATTTCGCCGCGCTCACCGAGCCGGAGGCGCTCTCGGCGATCTGGTTGACGCTTCTGATCGCGGCGATCTCCGTCAGCCTCAACCTGATTTTCGGCGTGATTGCGGCCTGGGCGATCTCGAAATTCGATTTTGCCGGCAAGACTTTTTTGATCACGCTGATCGATCTGCCGTTTTCCGTCAGCCCCGTGATCTCGGGCCTGGTCTTCGTACTGCTGTTCGGCGCGCAGGGCTTCTTCGGGCCATGGCTGCAGGCGCACAACATCTACATTCTGTTTGCGGTGCCCGGCATTGCGCTCGCCACCATCTTCGTGACCTTCCCCTTCGTTGCACGCGCGCTGATTCCATTGATGCAGGAGCAGGGCACGCAGGAGGAGGAGGCGGCGACTTCCCTGGGCGCGTCAGGGCTGCAGACCTTTTTCCGCGTCACTTTGCCCAACATCAAATGGGGCCTGCTCTACGGCGTCCTGTTGTGCAACGCGCGCGCGATGGGCGAGTTCGGTGCGGTGTCGGTGGTCTCGGGCCATATCCGCAACGAGACCAACACCATGCCGCTGCTGGTCGAAATCCTCTATAATGAATATCAGTTCGTGGCGTCGTTCGCGATCGCGTCGCTGCTTGCGATGCTGGCGTTGATCACGCTGGTCGTGAAGACGATCCTCGAACGGCGTCTGGACGAAGGGCAGATGGTCAGTGACGATTGAAGTCAAAAATATCGTAAAGAAGTTCGGCGATTTCGCAGCGCTCGATAATGTCAGCCTGAAGGTCGGCGACGGCGAGCTGTTGGCGCTGCTCGGGCCGTCCGGCTCCGGCAAGACCACGCTGCTCCGGATCATTGCCGGTCTCGACTGGCCCGAGGCGGGCGAAGTGACGATCGACGGCGAGGATGCGCTTGGCCGGGGCGCCAGCGAGCGCCATGTCGGCTTCGTGTTCCAGCACTACGCGCTGTTCCGCCACATGACGGTGTTCGAGAACGTCGCCTTCGGCCTGCGCGTGCAGCCGCGCGCGATCCGCAAGGACGAGAAGGCGATCCGCGCCCGCGTCAAGGAGCTGCTTGATCTCGTGCAGCTCGACTGGCTGTCGGATCGCTTTCCCAGCCAGCTATCCGGCGGCCAGCGCCAGCGCATCGCGCTCGCCCGTGCGCTCGCAATCGAGCCGCGCATCCTGCTGCTCGACGAGCCCTTCGGCGCGCTGGATGCCAAGGTGCGCAAGGAGCTCAGGCAATGGCTGCGCTCGCTGCATCAGGAAATTCACGTCACCTCGATCTTCGTCACCCATGACCAGGAAGAGGCGCTCGAGGTCGCCAACCGCGTGGTGGTCATGGACAAGGGCCGTATCGAGCAGATCGGCACCCCCGGTGAGGTTTATGACAATCCGGCGACGGCCTTCGTCCACGGCTTCATCGGCGAATCCATCGTGCTGCCGGTCGATGTCAGCGACGGCGCGGTCCGGCTCGGCGGCAGGCCGCTCAACATCGCCGCCAATGGCGCGGCGCCCGGCGCCTCCAAATTGTTCGTGCGCCGCCATGACATGCAGATCGGCCCGGCGGGGGGCGGATCGCTGGAAGGGGCGGTGCGCCGTGTCCGTTCCTTCGGCCCGATCCAGCGTGCCGAGGTCGCGCTTGCCGACAGCGAAGGCAAGACCGTGATCGAGATCGATGCGCCGCGCGACCGGGAACTGCAGGCCGGCGAAGTCATCTCGCTGGAGCCCCGCCGCTACCGCATCTTCGCAGTTCACGATTAGCCCTGTAGCCCGGGTGAAGCGAAGCGCAACCCGGGATCTGCATCCGCTTGCGAGAAAGCCCCGGATTACGCTTCGCTTCATCCGGGCTACGGGACCTCGCGGACGGCAACCGCCGCCGCAAAAAATCGTCCCGCGTTCACCATTCAGCCACGGTTGGTATGCAACAACGGCGGACCAACCTTGGGGGAATCCTTTCAGTGAAACGGACGACGGTCGCCCTTCTTGGGCTTCTGGTGCTGGGCGGCTGCGCGACAGACACTCCACTTCCGGAACAGCCGGCCATGTATGTCAACATGGCTGCACCCGGCGCTGTCCTGGACACCCAGGCCGCCGCGACCATGATCTCGCAATATCGCCAGAACAACGGCCTCGGCACCGTGGTGGTGGACCCTGCGCTCGTGAAGCTCGCCGAGCAGCAGTCGCAGGCCATGGCGGCCCGCAACAAGATGGACCATGACGTGAAGGCGCCGCTCGGCAAAAGGCTGGAAGGCTCCGGCTATCCAGCGACGGTGGCGGTCGAAAACGTCTCGGCCGGCTATCATACGCTGGCGGAAGCGTTTTCCGGCTGGCGCGATTCGCCGCCGCACAAGGCCAATATGCTCAAGGGCGGTGTCACAAAATTAGGCATCGCGGCGAGCTACGCACCGAACACCAAATACAAGGTGTTCTGGACGCTGATCCTGGCGTCAACCTAACTCTGTGTGATCGAAAGCCTCGATCACGCCGATTGACGCGGTCGCGAACTGCGGCCACGGTGCACGCCATTATGCCCCACTGATTGACGGTCACGATGGATACTTCCGATCCCGCGCCCGCCACGACGCCCGCCAAGGCGCAGCGCGTATTGGTCCTGCAGGGCGGCGGCGCCCTTGGCTCCTATCAGGCCGGAGCGTTTCAGGCGCTCTGTCGCGCCGGCTTCGAGCCGGAATGGATTGCCGGCATCTCGACCGGCGCCATCAATGCTGCGATCATCGCCGGCAACGAGCCGGACAAGCGCTTGCCGCGCTTAAAGGAATTCTGGGAGATGGTATCGCGTCCGGTATCCTGGAATCCGGTGACGCCAGGCGACCGCGCCCGCACCTTGTTCAACGAGACCAGCGCCGCCATCATCGCGACATTCGGCGTCCCCGGCTTCTTCGCGCCGCGGATCCCGCCGGCGCCGTTCTGGCCCATGGGCAGCTCGGAGTCGCAGAGCTATTACGACACCGCGCCGCTGAAGAAGACGCTGGAGCGGCTGGTCGATTTCGACCGCATCAACGATCTCAAGACCCGGCTTTCGGTCGGCGCGGTCGGCGTGACCTCGGGCAATTTCAGGTATTTCGACAATTACGAGTTCAAGAAGCTCGGCAAGAAGATCGGCCCCGAGCACATCATGGCCTCCGGCGCGCTCCCGCCCGGCTTCCCGTCCGTCCTCATCGAGGGCGAGCATTACTGGGATGGCGGCATCGCCTCCAACACTCCGCTCGACTTCGTGCTTGATGAGGAGACCCGCCGCGATCTCCTGATCTTCCAGGTCGACCTGTTCAGCGCCCGCGGGCCGTTGCCGAACTCGCTGCTCGAAGCGGCCGAGCGCGAAAAGGACATCCGCTATTCCAGCCGCACGCGGATGAACACCGACAAGAACAGGCAGATCCACAATGCGCGCATGGCGGTGCGCGACCTCATCGGCAAGCTGCCGGATTATCTGAAGAACGACCCCTCCGTTGAATTGCTGCGGCAGGCCTCCAAGGAGAACACCGTCACGGTGGTGCACCTGATCTACCGGAGCAAGAACTACGAGACGTCGTCGAAGGATTACGACTTCTCCCATGTCGCCATGGTCGAGCACTGGGAGGCGGGCGTCCGCGACGTGCATTTGTCGATGCGTCACAAAGAATGGCTAGAACGACCGCAGTCCGGCGAAACCATGGTGACCTACGATCTCACGGGGGACGTCGATCCGTTCCCCGCACGCAAGAAGGAGTGAAGCAGATATGGCTACGTTGACAGGCAAGACCGCCGTCGTGACCGGCTCAACCAGCGGCATCGGATTGGCGATCGCGCGCAAATTCGCCAGCGCTGGGGCCAATGTCGTCATCAATGGCATGGGCGTGCCGGCCGATATCGAGCGGGAGCGCTCCGGCATCGAGACTGATTTCAAGGTCAAGGCCGCCTATTCGCCGGCCGACATGACCAAGCCCGCCGAGATCGCCGAAATGATCGCGCTCGGCGAAAAGACCTTCGGTTCGGTCGACATCCTCGTCAACAATGCCGGCATCCAGTTCGTCTCCTCGATCGAGGAATTTCCGATCGAGAAGTGGGATGCGATCATCGCGATCAACCTGTCGTCGGCGTTTCACGGCATCCGCGCCGCGATTCCGGGCATGAAGAAGCGCGGCTGGGGCCGCATCATCAACACCGCCTCCGCGCATTCGCTGGTCGCCTCGCCCTTCAAGTCGGCCTATGTCTCCGCCAAGCACGGCATCGCCGGCCTCACCAAGACGGCGGCGCTCGAACTCGCGACCTTCAAGATCACCTGCAACTGCATCAGCCCGGGCTATGTTTGGACGCCGCTGGTCGAGCACCAGATTCCGGAGACCATGAAGGCGCGCAACATGACCAAGGAGCAGGTCATCAAGGACGTGCTGCTCCAGGCCCAGCCCACCAAGGAATTCGTCACGGCCGACCAGGTCGCCTCGCTCGCGCTGTTTCTGTGCAGCGACGACGCGGCCCAGATCACCGGCTCGAACTACTCCATCGATGGCGGCTGGACCGCGGAGTAGGGCCTTTCTCGCGTGTCCCTCTCGACGTCGGTCGGGAGGGGACATGACCCTATCACTCCAACCCGGTTGGAACGAAGGGACGCCGCGACGTGTGGCGGATGCGTAGAACGTCGACGGCATCGCCGCGGACTCGATAGAAAATCCTGAACGGATAGCGGACGACTGCAACGACGCGGACAGAGGAGCGTTGGGAGACCCGTGGCGCTGACTCGGGTGCGCGGCGAATGCGGTCTAACACGACCAGAAATCGATCCTCAATGGATCTGGCTACAGTCGGACTGGCGTTGGTCGAATAGTAAGTCGCGATTTCGGTCAGATCAGCGAGCGCTCGCCGAGACCAGACAAGCTTCATTTCGGACGAAACTTCGCAAAGGCGGCCTCGACCTCGCGCTCGGTAGCGACTTCGCCGGCGTCGATCGAGGCTATCGCGGCATCGATCGCCAGCAGTTCCTCATGCGTCGCGACATACTCGTCGCTTCGCAGTTCATTCTCGATTTGCTCTGCGACGGCAACGAGCTCATCCTGCGCGGCTTCGGGCCACGTCCGAACACGTTCCAGAAGATCTTTTAGGTGTGCTGCGGTCATGTTGAAAATATACGCCGCGTCAGCAGGAATTGCTATGGCCTGGAACCGATCTTCCCGAACGCCAGCACGTGCAGCCCGAGCCGCCGGCGGACGATCCAGAACAAGAGCACCGTCTCAAAGCTTAGCGAGGTCGATATAGCTATGGCGGCGCCATGGCCGCCGAAGTGCGGCACCAGCGCGACGCACAGTACCAGGTTCATGACGAAGGCGAGCGCGTAGGCGAGCGCGCAGATCTTCTGGTGGCCGAGCATGTTGAGGAGCCGCTCGACCGGGCCGATCGCGGCGCGCACCACGAGCCCGATCGCCGCCAGGAACATGATGTCATAGCCGACGACGAATTGCGGCCCGAACAGCCAGAGCAGCGGCTTGCCGAAGGCGAGCAGCAGGATGGTCGCGGCGAGCGAAGGCCAGAACGTCCACTGGATCGCATGGGCGACATAGGCCGACAGCCGCGCCTTGTCGCCGAGCGCGTTGTATTCGGCGAAGCGATGCGCTGTCGTTGCCGCCATCGCGTAGTGGATGAAGGACACCAGCGCCAGCGTCTTCACCACGGCGAAATAGACGCCGACCTCCTCGGAGGAGCGGAACTGCTGCAGCACCAGCACATCGGTGTAGGACAGCAGGAGATAAAAGCTTTCGACCAGCAGGATCGGCAGCGAGATCGCAAGCCAGCCGCTGACGTCGTAGGCCTTCTCACCGGGCTCGACATGGGCCGCGAGCCTGCGGTTCAGCACCAGCATCTGGCCGATCATGGCGATCCACACCGCCGCGGCGCTGGCGAGCATCGCGGCGGTGGCGCCGAGATCGAAGCCGAGCACGACAGCGCCGGCGGTGAAGCCGATGATCAGTGCCTGGCGCACGATGAATTGCGGCATCAGCCCGAGCCGCATCCAGTCATGCGAACGGGCAATCCCGTCCTGGGTATTGGCGACCACGAAGGCCGGGAGCGTCAGGCAGCCGATATAAAGCGGCACGATCGTGTCCGTGCCGACCCATGGCGACAGCAGCCTGACGAGGCCTGCGAGCAGCAGCGAGACCGCGGTCGACACCGCAAAAGTCAGCCAGCGGCTGCCGGAGAGAAAGCCGCGCAATAGCGCGTGCTCGCCTGCCGCGCGGTACTCCGGAATGAGCTTCTGCGCGGAGGCCGAAATGCCGAAATCCATCATGCTGCCGAGCAGCAGCACCCAGGTCCAGACATAGACGTAGACGCCATAATCCGAACTGCCCATCCAGCGTGCGAGCAGGATTTGCGAGAGATAGGCGGCGACCGCGCTGACGACGCGGATGACGAAGATCGTCCCCGCGAGCCGCCGCGTGACGGATGCCTCGCCCGAGCCGCCGATCAGGCCGCGCATGCGCGCCATCATGCCCGTGGGCGAAGCGGTTGCGGATTGGGCGTCCATCACGGCCAAGGCGAAGTTCCGGAAAAAGCGGCGGCGAGGGCCGTGAAGTATCAACGAAACGTTAAGAATGGGTTCGGTGGATAGCGGTGAAACCGTAGCCCGGATGGAGCGAAGCGCAATCCGGGGCCGGTCTTTCTGCGTGCGCCGCTGTTCCCGGGTTGTGCTGCGCTTCACCCGGGCTACAGGGGTCAATCCAGATTGGTGTTGAACTCGTAGGCGCGGTCGCCGCCGACCAGGGTCAATTTCAGCGCGGCACCGTCCGGATTGGCGCCCGGCGGCAGGCCGTCGAGCTCGAAGGAGAACCGTTTCACCCCGGGTGGCGAGTTCGGCTCGAGTTTCGGCACCGGCAGGGCCCAGTCCGGCGTCGGTCCCTCGACGAACAGGCTGACCTCTTTGCCTTCGGGCGCAGCGACATCGACCAGCACGGTCGACTTGCCGCTGCGTTTGACATCGCGGATCGTGACCGGGTTGGGATCGCCGATATTGGCCGGCTTCGGCACGGTGTCGAGCGCGGATGACAGCGCGCCGTCCTCGGTAGAGGCGACGCTCGCAAAGGCAAGCTCGACGCTGGTCTCCACAGGAATGCACAGCTTCTCGCACACCGCATAATTGATGTTGGCGCGCAGCATCAGCGGCTTGTCGGCACTCTTGGCGACGATCCGAAGCGGCAGCACCACCTGGTGCTTGTAGCCGAGCGAGGTGCCGCCGGCGCCGTCGTCAAATTTCATCGGCGCCGGCCATAACACCGTCACCGCGTCGACATTTTCTGACTTCGAGAAATCGAAACGCGGCGGCACGCCGGAATCGCCGGGGGTACGCCAATAAGTTTTCCAACCGGGCTCGAGTTGGATGGCTATACCGCCTAGCAAAACCGCGCCGCTGCGCGAGCCTGCGAGCAGCCGTACCGCCGAATGGTCGTCCCGCTGCCAGGGCGAGGAATCCTCGGCACGTACCTCTGTCGCAGGCCAGACGACTGAAAGAGTGGCTAGCAGGCCGAGCGCAACCCGCATGGGAACTATGGCGATCATGGAACGTCTTTACCGGCTGGTTATTGCGTAAACCATTGAATTGCGTGTGATGGATGGCGCGAATACGGCGTTGAGCTTGATTGACAGAAGCCTCACCCAATATCAGGATGTCAAATCAGCATGGAGGCCTTTCAGATGACTCCTGAAGGCAAAGCACCAAAGACCGCCCGCGGCAAGGTGGCCGGCGTCGGCGACAATTCGTCGGGCAGCGGTTATCTCGACGGCCAGATCCTGATCGCCATGCCGGTTATGAGCGATCCTCGCTTCGAGCGCTCCGTCATCTACATGTGCGCGCATTCCGCCGAGGGGGCGATGGGCATCATCGTTAACCGTCCGGCCGGAAGCATCGATTTCCCGGGGCTGTTGGTGCAACTCGACATCATCCAGAAGGCCGACCAGATCAAGCTGCCGGAAAATGCCGAGACCATGAAGGTAATGAAGGGCGGCCCGGTCGATACCGGCCGCGGCTTCGTGCTGCACTCCAGCGATTTCTACATCCAGGATGCGACGCTGAATATCGACGACGAGATTTGCCTGACCGCAACCGTCGATATCCTGAAGGCGATCGCCAAGGGCTCCGGCCCCAAGCATGCGATCCTGGCCCTGGGCTATGCCGGCTGGGCCCCGGGGCAGCTCGAAAGCGAGATCCAGCACAATGGCTGGCTGCATTGCGACGCCGATCCGGAATTGATCTTCGGCGACGACGTCGAGGACAAATACGACCGTGCCCTGCGCAAGATCGGCATCGACGTCGGCATGCTCTCGAACGAAGCTGGCCACGCGTAACTCCCGCTCTTTCTTGTTTCCCTGCAATAACCGCTTGCTCTACTCCGCCTCTCCCCTTGTGGGAGAGGCCGGATCGCATGCAGCGAAGCGGAATGTGATCCGGGTGAGGGGTCTCGGTCTACCGAGGGACGAACGCACGCGGAGGCAAACCCCTCACCCGGTATTTCCCGCGTGCCGCGTGAAATCCCGGCCTCTCCCACAAGGGGAGAGGCGGGGAGTTTGCGGCTCCAGTCTCACCTCATAGCACACTTGTGGTTATGGGGCCCAGCTCAAGCCCGGGACGACAGCTACTCCGCAGCCTGCTGCGCCACGGTCGGCTCGGTGCCGGCCACGGTGGCGCGGCGCATGTCGCGCGGCTGCGACTGGTCGTAGCGGCGGACGCGATGCATGGTCTGGCGATTGTCCCACATCACGAGGTCGTGCAGCTTCCACCTGTGGACATAGACGAATTCCGGCTGGGTCGCGTGCTCGGTGAGGTCGCGCAGCAGCAGCCGGCCTTCCGGCATGCTCATGCCGCGCACCGCGCCCGCGTGCGATGAAAGGTAGAGCGACTTGCGGCGATGCACCGGATGGGTCCGCACCAGGCGCTGCAGCACCGGCTTGAACATTTCCTTCTCTTCGTCGCTATAGTCGAGGAAGCCGAGCGAGCCGCGTGAATACATCAGCGAGTGCTCGCAGATCAGGTCCTCGATGTCAGCCTTGGTCTCGTCATCAAGCGCGTCATAGGCCGCGCGCATGTCGGCGAATTCAGTGTTGCCGCCCTTCGAGTTCACCACCCGCGCCGACAACAGCGAGAATTTCGCCGGGATCGGCCGGAACGAACTGTCGGAATGCCACAGGCAGTTGCCGAGATTGAACAGATGGGTGCGGTGATCCTTCGGCAGCGGCTTGCCGTCCTTGCCGAGATTGGAGACGTCGTTCAGCCCTGAGGACAGGCGATAATCCTCCTTCTTGGTCACGTTGCCGCCGCGCGCGTTTTCGCGCTCGCCGAAGTTCAGCGCAAAGGCCAGTTGCTGCTCGTCTGTTATGTCCTGGTCGTGGAAGACGAGCACCGCGTATTTGTCCATCGCCGCCTCGACGTCGATCGCTTCCTGCCTGGTCAGCGGCTTTCGCAGATCGAGGCCTGTGACCTCACCGACAAAATGCGGGTGGAGCTGCCGGATCGCGATGGCCATGGCGTTCTCTCCTCATGTGCAGGCGGTTTTCCGCTTCGTTTGAGGAAAGGCTATCCTGTGACGTTGCCATGTCAACGCGGCGCCGGCGCATGGCCCCTTGCACGAGGATGCTCGGACACGCTGCAGCGCATCACGCGTTTCGCGCCATCAGCCCGCCATCCACCGGGATCACCGCGCCGGTCAGGAATGACGCCGCCGGCAGGCACAGGCTCAAGGTCATGTGCGCGACCTCCTCCGGCTCGCCATAGCGGCCGAGCGCCGTGCGGCGCTTGGCATAGATCGTCTTATGCTCTTCCGGAATCCGGTCGGTAATTCCAGTGCGGATCGGGCCCGGGCAGACGCAGTTCACGGTGATGCCCTCGCGGCCCAGTTCCACGGCAAGCGAGCGTGTCAGCCCGGTGACGCCGGCCTTCGCCGCGGAATAAGGACTGTGCAATGCGGTAGCGCCGAGCGCTTCGGTGGAAGCGATATTGACGATGCGCGGGCATTTCGATTTTCGCAAATGCGGCAAAGCGGTGCGGATGATGCGCTGATGCGCGGTCAGCATCACAGCGATCGCCTTTGCCCAGGCCTCGTCATAGCCGTCGTCGTCGATCGCGACCCGCACGGAGATACCTGCGTTGTTGACGAGGATGTCGAGCCCGCCGAAATGCGCGGCGACGCCGTTAATCACGGCCGGGATTGCATCGCGATCGGCGACGTCGAGCACCCACGCCTTTGCTTTCCCTCCGCTGTTGCCGATCTCCTGCGCAACCGCCTCCGTGCCTTCGGCGGTGATGTCGGTGACGGCGACGTTGGCGCCCTCAGTGGCGAATACCAACGCGGTGGCGCGGCCCATGCCGCTGGCGGCGCCGGTGACGAGAACGGTCAAGCCTTGCACAGAGCGGCTGAGCTGTTTGAATTCGGACATCGCGTGACTCGTGGGATGAGGGAACAGGTTGCAGGATTGACAAGGCTGGCATCGATCCGCAGACAGGTCAAACAAGCAAGAAGCAAGGGAGAAAGCGTGCGATGAACGAACTCGATTTCAGCGGCGGGCAGGTTCTCGTGGTGGGCGGCTCCAGCGGCATCGGCAACGGCATCGCGCAAGCATTTCGCGCCAAGGGCGCGCGCGTGCATGTCTGCGGCACGCGCGCCAAGGCGAGCGACTATTCGGCCGAAGAAGGTTCGCATCTGGAAGGGTTGGAATACTCGCAGCTCGACGTCGGCGACATTCATGCGATCGAGCAATTCAAGCCGACCTTCGACCGGCTCGATGTGCTGGTGCTGGCGCAGGGCGCGGTGATCTACCGCCGCGGCGAGTTCGAGATGGAAGGCTTTCGCAAGGTCGTCGAGGTCAACCTCATGAGCTTGATGGCGTGTGCGACCAAATTCCAGGCGATGCTGAGCGCGAGCAAAGGCTCGCTCATCATCGTCAGTTCGACTGCCGCCTATCATTCGACGATGGGAAATCCCGCTTACAACGCCTCGAAGACCGGCGCGGTCGGATTGACGCGGACGCTTGCCGAGGCCTGGGCCGAGGATGGCATCCGCGTCAATGGCATCGCGCCGGGTCTGGTCGATACCAAGATGACCAGGGTGACGACGGCGAACCCGAAGCGGCTCGAAGGCGCGCTGGAGCGCATTCCGCTGAAGCGGCTCGGCACGCCGCAGGACATGGCGGGTGCCGCGCTGTTCCTGGCCTCGCCGCTCGCCGCCTACATCATCGGCCAGACCATCGTCGTCGACGGCGGACTGATTTTGTAGAGCATGATCCGGAAAAGTGGACGCCGGTTTTCCGAAAAGATCATGCTCAAGCAAAAGATGGCGCAGGAACCGCGGCTGGGCTCGCCGGTTACTTTCCCGGAGAAGGAGAGGAGTAACCGCGATGGATACTGATCGGATCGCTGGTGCCGCCAAGGAGTTTGCCGGCAAGGCGGAAGGCGCCGTTGGTGAAATGACCGGTGACAGCAAGACGGAAGCATCAGGCCGCGCGCGCGAAGCCGCCGGCGCGGTGCAGAATCTTTACGGCCAGGCCAAGGATGCCGCGGACACCGCCGTCAACTACGCCAAGGAGACTTACGAGAATCGCGGCGAGACTATTCGCAGCGGCCAGCAGGCGCTGACCAAGACCGTGCAGGACAATCCGATCGGCGCCTTGCTGGTTGCCGGCGGCCTCGGTTTGGCGCTCGGGCTATTGCTGTCGCGGCCGCCGCGCCGCCCGCCACCGCGCTGGCGCTACTAGATTAGGGGCGTAAGGGTGGGCAAAGGCGCCCTTCGCGCCGTGCCCACCATCGATGGCTCCGCTCGGAATGGTGGGCACGCTTCCGCCGGCGTTCGTTAGAACGGCGGTGCAAAAGTCGCTTTGCCCACCCTACGCCGTCACCATCTCAGGAAATTGCCGAACGGTGCTTCCGCGGATCGCCCGACGTCCGCCGGTGGACGTGGGACGATCGGCGTCGGCGGACGCGGCGGCGCCGTCTGCTGGCGTGGCGAGCCGAAGAAATCGCCAAAGGTCGAGGCAGGCGGCGGATTGGTCTGAGCCGGCCGGAACACACGCTTCTGCGGTGCCGGCTTTGGCGGCGCGGGAGCTGCGGCCGTCGGCGCCGGCGCCGTTCCGGCGCCAGTCCCCTCGGGGGTGGTCGCGGCAACCGGCGTTTCGCCCTTGGCCTGCTCGCGACCGATTTCGCGGCGCGGCCAGGCAAAATCGTCGGCGCGGCCGGCGGGCGGCGCGAGCGGTTCGCCCTTCACCAGGGTTCGTGCCGTGAGCGGATCGACCGCGGCTGGACGCGAGCCGGGCCCGCCGAGCAACTGATCGGTGCCGACGGAGGAGGCGACCAGCGGCACGATTGGTCCGGCCAATGGCCGCGCAGGCTGGCCGGGCGCAGCATTGGCGTCCGGCGTCGCCGGCTCGGTCGGCAGCGCGACCGGTGTGGAACGCGCGAGCAGCCGTGTCACCTCGCGCTCCACGTAATGCGCCAGCTTGCGCGCGCCGGCCTTGGTGAAGAAGACGCCGTCCGAGGTGCGGAGCTGGCGGGTCTGGCCTTCGAAATCCGGGCCCTTCTGCATGAAGCGACCGGCCTCGTCGACGAAGCCGTCCCAGACATCGACATAGGTGATGCCGGCCTTGGCCGCGCCTTCCCGGTACAGCGCATCCAGGAACAGCATGTCCGACGTTCCCTTCTGGCCGCGGATCGCCGGCAGGCCGACCCACAAGACGGGCACGCCCTTGCTCTTCAGCACGCCGATCAGTTCGTCGATCTTCTTGTTGTAGAGCTCGACCCAGCGTTCGTCGCGGAATTCATAGACGCCGTTCGCCGAACGCGCGCTCCGCTCTGGCGTCGCGGCCTGCGGCGCGTCGGCGGCATCCTCGGGCGACAATTCGGTATCGACCGGCTTGTCATCCGGCTTGGCGGGGCCATCCGAAGGCTTGGTGTCCTTCGCATGGGTGTTCTTGTCATCCTTCTTCTCGGTTTTCTTGTCGTCCTTCTCGACGACAGGCTGGCGGATCGAGACACGGTCATTGAGGCCGAGTATCACCACGATCGCATCCGGCTTTTCGGTGGCGAGGATGCTCCGCGCGGCGGCGGCCCAGTCGGAGGGCTCGCCCTTGGGCTGGTATTTGATCAGGCCGGACACGGTCTTGTGCTTGCGGATCACGCCCATGTCGGGCTGTTCGGAATAGGTGTCCTCGAGGCCATAGGCGAGCCAGTCCGCCATGGCATCGCCAAGCACCAGCACGTTGCGCTCCGGCGCCGTGTCGCGCTTCGCCGGCGGTGGCGCTCGCGAAAAATCCTGACGCGGAGCCTGTTGCTGCTGCTGTTGTTGCTGCGGCGCATGCTGGAAGGGAGCGAAGAAATCCCCGCCGAACCAGCCGCCGCCATTGTTGCGCGGCGCCTGGCGCTGCGGTGGGCCGCCAAAGCCCGGAAAGCCGAAGAACTGCGCCGAGGCGGGACCGGCGATCCCGACCAGAAGCGCGATCGCAACCGCGAGCGCGACCAGCGGGCCGCTCTCGGTGAACACGCGCAGGAAGGACTTTGGCTTCGGCATCAAAGCTCGGTCGAAATGGATTTTGAAGACAACGCCATACTAGCGGAATCGGGCCTCAAGCGGGCATATTTTCCAGCATGGATCCGGCACCCGCCCAAGTCGTCAAGGCGGCGGCCAAACAGCGGTATTTAGGTGATTTTTTGGGGTCCTATCGCCCCCTCAGGCGCTCCAGCATGTCGGAGGTGGCAAATCCGTCGGCGGGCGTTCCGATCGAGGCCTGGAAACTGCGCAGCGCTTCCCTGGTCTGGCCGCCGATCTGGCCGTCCGGCGTGCCGCGGTAGAAGCCGCGCTGGGCGAGCAGTTGTTGCAGTTCCAGCCGTTCGGCGCGCGACAGCACCCGTTCCTGGCGTGGCCAGGGCTGCACGAAGGGCGGCCCGCCGCGCAGGCGGTCGGCGAAATGGCCGATCGCCAGCGCATAGGCCTCGGCCGGGTTGTACTTCATGATCACCCGGAAATTCTGCATCATCAAAAAGCCCGGGCCTTCGGCGCCGGCAGGGGCGAGCAGATAGGCCTTGTCGGTCGAGCGCGGGAACGGCTGGTTGTTGGCGCGCCGCAGTCCCTGCTGCTGCCATTGCGCGAGCGTCATCGCCTTGGCGCGGTCGGCCATCATGTAGTTGAAGTCCTTGGGAACGACGACTTCGTAGCCCCAGCTCTGGCCGGTCTGCCAGCCGTCCTTTTTCAGGTTGTTGGCGGTCGAGGCGATCAGATCGGCCGGGTTGTCGACGACATCGCGCCTGCCGTCACCGTCAGCATCGACCGCGAAGCGCTTGAACGCGGTCGGCATAAACTGCGTTGGCCCGAAGGCGCCGGCCCAGGAGCCGCGGAGCTGCTCAGGGCGCAGATCGCCACGATTGAGGATCTCCAGCGCCGAGAGGAATTCGTCCTTGAAGTAGTCCTGCCGGCGGCCGATGCAGGCGAGCGTGGCGGTCGATTGCACCACGCTGCGGTCGCCCATCTGGGTCGAATAATTGGATTCGATGCCCCAGATCGCCGCGATCGCGTAGCGGTCGACGCCATAGGCTTTTTCCGCGGCGTCGAATTGCGCCTTGTACTTGGCGAGGATCTCGCGGCCCTTGGCGAGACGGTTGTCGTTCACGAGGATGTCGAGATAGTCCCAGATCGCCTTGGTGAATTCGGGCTGCGAATCCAAGAGATCCATGATGCGCAGGTCGGGCGTGAGCCCCGCGATGAAGCGCTCGAAATTCTCGCGTGTGACGTTGCGTCGCGCCGCGTCGGGCCACATCGAGGCGACACAATTGTCGAAATTGGCCGCTGCCTGCCGAATCGCGGCCGCCGTCATCAGCGGGTGACCGGACGCGCCGTCCTCGCCGCTCCAGGGCGGAGCAGAGCCGTCGGTGCCAACGGCAGCCTCCGGTGGGGGCGAGGATTTGGATCCCGGAAACAAGCCGCCGAGCAGATCCGCGAGCCCGCCCTGGGACTGAGCGAGAGCCTGATTGGAAACAAGCAGAACCGCCGCGATTATCATCGCGATGGTTCGGCTCTTGGTCGCTGTTCCCGTCCGCCGCATGGCTCGATCTGCCCGTTCCAACGATTGGTTCAGAAGGCCTTGTGACGGTTTCCAACAGCTTAACAAAGGCGAGATTTTGTTTTGATCTGTCACAACGACAAAAGCGACGTGGCATCACACATCCGCCTTTGTTCCCGGCTGCAAACCGGATAGCAAGATGCGATATCCGTCTCACACATTTCAAGGCGCCCGACATTCCCATGAGAATCCGTAAAGCCGTCTTCCCCGTCGCCGGTCTCGGCACCCGGGTCCTGCCCGCCACCAAGGCAATGCCGAAGGAAATGCTGACCATCGTCGACAAGCCGCTCATCCAATACGTGTATGACGAGGCGAAGGAGGCCGGGATCGAGCATTTCGTCTTCGTCACCGGCCGCAACAAGGCCACCATCGAGGACCATTTCGACCGGATGTTCGAGCTCGACACCACGCTGGTTGCGCGCGGCAAGAAAGCGGAGATGGATGTCCTGGCGCAGAACCAGCCCGAAGCGGGCGCCGTCAGCTTTACCCGCCAGCAGGCGCCGCACGGGCTCGGTCACGCGGTGTGGTGCGCCCGCGACATTATCGGCAATGAGCCTTTTGCGGTGGTGCTGCCGGACGAGCTGGTGCTGAACACGCCGGGCTGCCTCGCCCAGATGATCGAGGCTGCGGGCAAGCTCGGCGAGAAGTCAAACCTGATCGCGGTCGAGGAGGTGCCCGACCATCTCACCCACCAATACGGCATCTGCGGCGTCGGCCCGCGCCACGCCCATCCCACGATGTTCGAGATCAACGGCATGGTGGAGAAGCCGCCGAAGGGCACGGCGCCCTCCAACCTCTCGATCACCGGCCGCTATATTTTGCAGCCGGAGATTTTCGAAATCCTGGCGACGCAGGAGCGCGGCGCCGGCGGCGAGATCCAGCTCACCGATGCCATGATCGGGCTGGCGAAGACGCAGAAATTCTATGGCGTGGAGTTCGAAGGCGAGCGCCACGATTGCGGCTCCAAGGCCGGCTTCCTGCGCGCCAACCTCGCCTATGGCCTGCGCCGCCCCGAACTGCGCGACGGCCTGCTGGCGGAGATGAGGAAGTATATGGAGAAGTAGTGTCCAACTTGCTGTCTATCGCTGTCATTGCGAGCGAAGCGAAGCAATCCATTTCGCCACTTGCGGAGCCATGGATTGCTTCGCTGCGCTCGCAATGACGAGTGCGGGAAGAGAAATGGCAGAGGCAGCGTTCGACAAGGTCAAGGCCGGGCTGGATGAGGCCAAAGCCTATCTGGATCGGTTACGAGACCGACGCAAAGACTTAGCCGACGCTCCGGCTGAGAAATGTCAGGCTCCGACTGAGAAGCAGTGACGCGGCGCCTCACGCTACCAGCGACAGCGCCTGCAGGCTGGCGACCACGCTCTGGTTGCGGCCATTGGCCTTGGCGGCATAGAGCGCCCTGTCGGCGGCTTCCACCAGATCGCTCCAGTTCTGGCCGGCCAGAGGCGTGAGACTCGCGACCCCGATGCTGACCGTGGTGATGGTCTCACCGTCGCACCATTGCTCGACTTTTCGGCGGATCATCTCCGCCACGCCGAATGCTTCCACGGCGCTCTGGCCGGGCAGCAGCACTGCGAATTCCTCGCCGCCCAGGCGTGCCGTGCAATCGCCGGCGCGCCGGACCGAATCCGAAATGCAGATCGCGATGCCGACCAGCACTTGGTCGCCGGCCTGGTGACCATAGGTGTCGTTGAAGGCCTTGAAATGGTCGGCGTCGATGATGAGCAGCGCGAGCGGCGTCTCATGCCGGCCGGCGCGGCGCCATTCCGTATCGATATCGGCATCGAACTTGCGCCGGTTTCGCAGGCCGGTCAGTGCATCGGTGGTCGCAAGCTCCTCGAGCTTCTCCTCGGCCTCGGCGCGGCGGCCGATCTCGCGCGCCAGGAACAGCGTGGTGCCGAGCACGAACAGGACCAGTGCCGCCATGATGGCGCCGATCCGGGTCGCCTCCTTGCGCCAAAGGCTGAAGACGCCGTCCAGGGGTTTTCCGACCACGGTGAACAGCGGGCCGTTTCCGCTGCGACGGACATAGAGCCGCGGGGTCGGGTCGATCGGGCCCGCACCGGAGTAGGAGCCGTTGTTCTTCAGATTGTCCGACGTCCAGTTGGGTCGCTCCGCCAGATTGGTGCCGATGACATCGAGATCGAACGGCGTGCGCATGATGATCGTGCGGTCGCGACGCAGCACGGTGATGGCGTCGCCGGGGGCAAGCGTCAGCCGTCCGAACAGTTCGTGGAAATAGCTGAAGCGGATCGAGCCTGCGACGACGCCGAGAAAGCTTCCGTCTTCACCGCTGATGCGCCGGCTCAGCACGATCGCGTAGGCCCCGCGGTGGAGCATCGGCTTTGAGACGTAGAGGCCGGTATAGGGCTGGTCGCGATGGATGTGGAAATATTCTTCGTCGCTGCGGTTCTCCGCCAGGGGATCGAGCGTCGATGCATCGTCCACCAACCGCCCCGTGCTGTCGAACACCTGGATCGCGCCAAAGTGCTTTGCGGTGGCTGCGTGGTCGAACAGGATCAGGTGCCGGACCTCCTTGCTGACGTCCTTGATCTCCGGCATTACCATGGCGCCGGCGACCGCGCGCAGCGAGAGGTCGAACAGTTCGATATTGCGGCCGATATCGGCGTCGATGCCTGAGGCGAGGTTTTCCAGCGTCTGCCGGGCCAGTTCCTCCTCGCCGTGGCGCATGTCGAGCATGACGCTGGTGCAGATGGTGGAAAAGCCGATCACGGTCGCGACCGAGGAAGCGATCAGGAGCTTCGTCGATAGCCGCCAGCGCCGCTTTGCTTGTTGTCGCCGTTCGTGTGGCATGTTTCGTCCCGGGCCACCCTTCATGCACCGGAAACATTGTTGCGGCCTTAAGCGGCGACAGCGAACCGCGAATGGGTTAACGATTGGTTGGCGTGCATGACGTTTTTCGGCGATGGCGCGAGTCTTGAGGACCTGAAGTGAACGATTACGGCCCGTTGCGGGACTATCTGAAGAAGCAGACGCTGACCGAACTGGTGCTCAGCTTCGAGGAGATCGAGACCATCATCGACGCGTCGCTGCCGCGCGCGGCGCAGCGCGCCTCCTGGTGGGATAGCCTCCGCAGTCCACAGGAAAGGATGCCCCAGCGCGAAGCTTGTCTCGAGGCCGGCTACGCCGCCACGCGTCAGGCCGACGGCAACAGCGTGAAGTTCAAGCGGCTTCCTCGCGATGTCCGTCGTTCCCGCGAAGGCGGGAGCCCATAACTACAGGGCTTGTTGTGGCGCTCGGCCGTCGCAAACGTAAGGGTGGGCAAAGCGCAGCGTGCCCACCATTCCGGAACGAGAATGTGGAGAGATGGTGGGCACGCTGCGCTTTGCCCACCTTACGGGTCTCCGCGGGGCATGACAGTTGCCGGCTCAAGGCCGGGACGACGGATCAGCTCGCGGCTTCCAGCCGCTCCTCGGTGAGCAGGCGCATTGCGGCGTCGGCATCCATCGGCTCGCCGAAGGCGAAGCCCTGCGCGTATTCGCAGCCGAGCTGGTAGAGCTCGACCGCATCCGAATCCGTTTCCGCGCCTTCCGCCACCACGTCCATGCCGAGGTCGTGGGCGAGCGCGATGATCGATTTCAGGATCACGGGCCGCGTGCCGCGGCTGGTGGTGCGGACGAAGGACTGGTCGATCTTGATGGTGTCGAACGGGAAGCGCTGCAGGTAGGACAGTGAGGAGTGGCCGGTGCCGAAGTCATCCAGGGAGAGGCCGGTGCCGAGCTCGCGGATGCGCGCCAGCATCTGCGCGGCGTGCTCCGGATTCTCCATCACCAGCGATTCCGTCAATTCCAATTTCAGTGTGCCGCGCGCGACCGAGGAGCGCGACAGCACGGTCCTGATGTCGTGGATCAGGTCGTGGCGCAGCAATTGCCGCGATGAGACATTGACGGAGGCAAAGATCGGCTCGCGTGACCGCATCGCGCGCTGCCAGATCGAAAGCTGCCGCGCGGTCTGGTCCATCACGAAGGTGCCGAGGTCGACGATCAGGCCGATCTCCTCCGCGATGGAGATGAATTCGGACGGCGACATCCGCCCGAGTTTCGGATGGTCCCAGCGCGACAGGGCCTCGAAGCCGGCAATCGAACGGTCCTCGAGCCGCACGATCGGCTGGTAGAGGATCGTGATCTCCTGCCGCTCGATGGCGCGGCGCAGCTCGCTCTCCAGCGTCAGGCGGTCGGTCTTGCGCGCGCGCATCGCCGGCTTGTAGACGTCGATGCGGTCGCCGCCGATGCGCTTGGAGTGATACATCGCAAGCTCGGCGTCCTTGATGATCTCGTCGGTGAGCTGCGTCTGCGGGTCGGAGAGCGCCAGCCCGATCGAAGCGGTCAGGAAGATCTCGCGGTCGTTGAAGGCGATCGGCGCGCGGATGGTCTTGCGGATGGTTTCGGCAAAGGCGGTGATCCGCGCTGGGTCCTGCTCGGACAACAGGATCAGGCCGAACTGGTCGCCGGCCAATCGCGCCAGCGTGTCCTGCGGTTTGAGGATGCGGGTCAGGCGGCGCGCCAGCGTCAGCAGGATGGAATCGCCGACCGCCATGCCGACGGAGTCGTTGACCTGCTTGAAGCGGTCGAGGTCGATCACCATCAACGTCGGCCGCAGCGTCGGCACGGTCTTTGCGAGATTGGCGACCGCGCTGAGCCGGTCCATGAACAATTTGCGGTTCGGCAGGCCGGTCAGATTGTCGTGGACCGAGTCATGCAGCATCCGCTCTTCGGAATTCTTGATGTCGGTGACGTCGGTAAGCGTGCCGACCACGCGCGAGACCTCGCCGTCGGAGCCGACGACAGGCCGCGCCTTCAGCGCGAACCACATGAAATGGCCGTCCGGGGTGCGCAGCCGGAAATCCTGCACCAGGCGGCCGCGGCGCTGGTCGAGCACGCTGTCAAGTGCTGCACGGAAACGGTCCTGGTCGAGCGGATGCAGCACCTCCAGCCATTTCGCCGCCGGCCCTTCCAGCGTGCCGCGCTTCAGGCCGAGCAGGGCCTCGGTCTCGGGGCTGGTGAACACCTTGTCGGCAGAGACGTCCCAGTCCCAGATCAGGTCGCCGGAGCCGGTCAGCGCCAGCGCCCGCCGCTCGACATCGGAGACGACGCCCGTGGTGGCGCCGCCGCCGGCAAAGGCATGCTGCATCACCGTGAAGCCGATCAGCATCACTATCAGCACGAGGCCGCCGAGCAGCGCCGGACCAACGATGTCATTGGTGACACTGCCCGCCACCGTCATGCCGGCCGCGACCACCCAGACCACCAGCAGGAACCAGGTCGGGATCAAGAGAACGGCGCGGTCAAAACCGTGGGTCGAAAGATAGACGATCAGCGCAAAGCCGGCGAAGGCGATCATGACGAGCGACATGCGCGCGATGCCGGAAGCCACCGCGGGATCGAACAGCGCCAGCGCCACCAGCGATCCCAGGAACAGCAGCCAGCCGATGGTGATGTGGGAATAGCGCACATGCCAGCGGCTCAAATTGAGATAGGCGAACAGGAACACGAGCAGCGTCGCCGCCAATATCGCCTCGCCCGCCGCGCGCCAGACGCGCTCGGCGTTGTTCGACATGTCCAGCACCTTGCCCCAGAAGCCGAAATCGACGCCGATATAGACCAGCACCGCCCAGGCGAGCGCGGCGGCCGCCGGAAACATGATGCTGCCCTTGACCACGAACAGGATCGTCAGCACCAGCGCCAGCAGTCCGGAAATGCCGATCACGATGCCCTGGTAGAGCGTGAAGGAGTTGACCTTGTCCTTGTAGGACTCGGGCTCCCAAAGATAGAGCTGCGGCAGCTTGTCGGTGCGCAATTCCGCGACGTAGGTGACGACCGCGCCCGGATCGAGCGTGATGCGGAAGACATCCGCGGTCGGGCTCTCCTGCCGCTCGGGACGGTCGCCGACCGACGGTGTGATGGTGGCGATGCGCGACAGGCCGAGATCCGGCCAGAACAGGCCGGACGAGACGATGCGGTAATGTGGCGCGACGATCAGGCGGTCGAGCTGGTCATCGGTGTTGTTGGCGAGCGCGAACACCACCCAATATTGCCCGCCCTCGCGCGCGCGGACCTCGATGCGGCGGACGATGCCGTCGGTACCGGGCGCGGTCGAGACCTGGATGCGATCGGTGTCGCTGCGCTGGTGGTCGAGAACGGCGGTGAGATCGATCGCGGGCGCGTCGCTGCGGACGCTGACGGCATCAACTGCACGCGCCGGGGCCGCGCCGACAACCATCATGAGGGCCAGCGCAAGCGGCGCAAGCCACCTGATCAGACGCAATGTCAGTACTCCGCGCTTTCACGATTCATGCGGGCGAACCAGCGCCCTGCCGCTCCCGGATAAATGCCACGAAAGCGAAGGAAATCAAAGGGTTTCCGGTTGGGCCGGGCGGTGGAAGCGTTAAACGACCAACACAATTTTGCCAATATGCGCACTGGTTTCCATCCGCCGGTGGGCGTCGGCAGCCTTTTCCAACGGGAAAGTGCTGTCCATCAGCGGTTTTACCCGCCCCTCGCGGAGTAGCGGCATCACCTTGGCCTCGATCGCGGCGACCATCGCCGCCTTGTCCGCATGACTACGGGGGCGGAGCGTCGAGCCGGTATGGTGCAGGCGCTTCATCATCAGCTTTGCAAAATTGGCGCTCGCCTTCGGCGCTCCGGCCAGGAAGGCGATCTGCACGATTCGCCCTTCGACGGCGGCTGCGTCGTAGTTGCGATCGATATAGTCGCCGCCGACCATGTCGAGGATGACATTGGCGCCGGCGCCATCGGTTGCGGCCTTCACCTCGGCGACGAAATCCTCGCTCTTGTAGTTGATCGCGCGATCAGCGCCGAGCTTCAGGCAGGCCTCCGCCTTGTCCTGCGAGCCGACGGTGACGATCACCTTGGCGCCAAACGCTTTCGCAAGCTGGATCGCCAGGGTGCCGATGCCGGAGGAGCCGCCATGGATCAGCAGCGTCTCGCCTTTTTGCAGAGCGCCGCGCTCGAACACATTGTGCCACACCGTCATCAGCGTTTCGGGAAGTGCGCCGGCTTCCTCGATCGACAGTGACGGCGGCACTGTCATCGCTTGCGCGTCCTGCGCGATGCAATATTGCGCATAGCCGCCCCCGGCGACCAGCGACATCACGTTATCGCCGACCTTGTGCCTGCTCGCGCCGGGCCCGACCGCAACCACTTCGCCTGATATCTCGAGGCCGGGCAGGTCGCTGGCGCCGGGCGGCGGCGGATAGGAACCGGAACGCTGCGCCACGTCAGGCCGGTTGACGCCGGCCGCCTTCACCTTGACCAAGATTTCGCCTTGGCCCGGCTCCGGCACCGGGCGCGTCTCCGGCAGCAATACTTCCGGCCCGCCGGGCTTGCTGATGCCGACGACGGTCATTTGCGCGGGCAGCTTTTCCATGGTTTTTCCTTGGCGAAATGGGAGGATTCCAGACGCGGCACGTTGATTACCCAGCCTGCATCGCGCTGGCAACCGCTGCAACGGGATCGTGACAGAGCATGACCGGAAAGTGGAGACCGGCTTTTCATGCTTAGGGCAAAACACGGAGGAAGCGCATGGCGATGGAAGATGACGAGCGGCCGCGGAAGAAGATTTCGCACGAGATCGGGCAGGACCTGTCGCTGCTCTCGGTCGAGGAATTGAGCGACCGCATGGCGATGCTCTCGGCCGAGGTCGAGCGCCTGCGCGAGGCGGTCACCAAGAAGCGCGCCTCGAAGGACGCCGCCAACAGCTTCTTCAAGTCGTAGCGCTCACCCGTAGCCCGGATGGAGCGCAGCGTAATCCGGGACACCGGTGCATCCGGCTCGCACCGGTCCCCGGATTGCGCTGCGCTCCATCCGGGCTACGAAACTGGAGGCCTGTCCCAAACTAGGCCAATGGCCGATATGGCAAACGAAGCTTAAACAAAATCGCTCATTTACGATCAATTAAGCTTTCTCGTTTATGACTGCATCGTCCTCGTTTGGACACCGAGTGGCTCCTGTCCACTCTGTTTGACGCCTCCCTGTTATCAACTTCAAAGCCGCCGGAAACGGCGGCTCTTTTTTGGCGTTGTCACAGGCTTGTCGTTTCCAGCATTTGGCTGGAAACCATAATTCCGCTTGCGGCTGGACTCTTCGTCCCGCAAGCGCAATGATTTGTTCATCATAAAGCTGGCGCAAAGCCGGCGGTGTTCAAAATCAAAAGTGGCGTGAGGGCGTTAACCATGCTGGAGCGGTCGTATAGCGATTCCGCGCTTGTTCTGTTCAGCGAGCGGCTGACCAATTCTGCGGCATTCGGAGCTTTGTTCCGCGAGGGCATGGATCTGGTCGAGGAGACCGCCGCCTATCTCGATGGCGACGGCCGCAGCCAGGCCAAGGCGCTGGAACGGTCCGTCAGCCTGACCTATGCAACCGAAAGCATGCGCCTGACCACCCGTTTGATGCAGCTTGCCTCCTGGCTGCTGCTCCATCGCGCGGTGAAGGAAGGCGAGATGACGCTGACCCAGGCCAATCGGGAGAAGACCAAGGTGAAGCTCTCCGCGGCCGATCCGGGCTCGGCGGAACTGATCGAGAAACTCCCGCAACAATTGCAGGACCTGATTTCCCGCTCGATGAACCTCCAGGCGCGCGTGCGCCGGCTCGACAGCACGATCCATGCGCCGCAGGCTGATCGCGCCGCGATCGGCAACCCGCTGGTGCCGCAGCTCAACCGCCTGAAGGCCGCGTTCGAGCGGTAACGGCCGTTTCCCGTCGACCCCCGTCATTGCGAGGAGCGAAGCGACGAAGCAATCCATGCCGCAGCGAGCGGAGAGATGGATTGCTTCGCGTCGCTCGCAATGACGCGTGAAAACAGAAACGCCCCTGACTTGGCAGGGGCGTTTGTCGGACGATAACAGGAAAGAGCGAGCCTTTGCGCGCTCACTCCTTTTTCAAAAAGCCGGAAAACTTCTTCTGGAACCGCGACACGCGGCCGCCGCGGTCGAGGAGCTGCTGCGAGCCGCCGGTCCAGGCCGGGTGCGACCTGGGATCGATATCGAGCTGCAGCTTGTCGCCTTCCTTGCCCCAGGTGGAGCGGGTCTGGTACTCGGTGCCGTCGGTCATCACGACCGTAATCGTATGATAATTCGGGTGAATATCGGCTTTCATGGCAGTTCCTTCGGCGCGCCGGCGCCCGTCGCAAGTGGTCCAAAGATACGGGATTTGGCCGGTTCTATAGCCTAAGGAGACCCCCAAAACAAGCCACCGGGGGGTTACCGGATTAGGACTCTTCCGGATTTGCCAGCCGCTTCCGCGGGGCCTATCTGGAAAACATAAAAACTGGTCCTTGTCCCGATGAGCGCAGCCGAACAGCTTGACCACCCGCCCAGCCCGATGCCGCCGCGGCGCGATGCGCTGCTCGAAGGCGAAGCGCTGGTCGAATCCACCTTGACCGAAACGGAAGGGAAGAGCCGCGCCAGGCTGAAGCCGCTGCTGGCGCTCGCGCCCTATGTAGCGCGCTACCGTGGACGGGCCATCCTCGCTTTTATCTCTCTGACGGTTGCGGCGATCACGACGTTGATCGTGCCGGTCGCGATCCGGCGCATGATCGACTTCGGCTTCACGGCCGAAGGCATCGCCATGATCAACAGCTATTTCAGCGTGATGATCGCGGTGGTGGCGGTGCTCGCCTGCGCCAGCGCCTCGCGTTATTATCTGGTCATGACGATCGGCGAGCGCATCGTCGCCGATCTCCGCCGCGACGTGTTCGCGCATCTGATCTCGCTGTCGCCTTCCTTCTTCGATTCAGCGCGCAGTGGCGAATTGGTGTCGCGCCTGACCGCCGATACCACCCAGATCAAATCAGCGGTCGGCGCCTCCGTGTCGATCGCGCTCCGCAACATGATGCTGTTCCTCGGCGCCGCCGCGATGATGGTGGTCACCAGCGCGAAGCTTTCCGGCTTCGTGCTCTTGGCGATCCCGATCATCGTGATTCCGCTGGTCGCGTTCGGGCGCTGGGTGCGCCGATTGTCGCGCAATGCGCAGGACACGCTCGCGGAGGCCAGCGCCTATGCTTCCGAGCTGGTCGGCGCCATCAGGACCGTGCAGGCCTTCACCAGCGAGCGGCTTGCCGCCACGCGCTTCGGCCGCGAGGTCGAGCAGGCCTATGACGCCGCACGCAACTCGACCCGCGCACGGGCCGTGCTCACCTTGATCATCATCTTTATCGTGTTCTCGAGCGTGGTCGTGATCCTCTGGGTCGGTTCGCACGACGTGCTCGCAGGTGCGATGACGCCGGGACGGCTCAGCCAGTTCATCCTCTACACCGCCTTTGCCGCGACCGCCCTCGGTCAGCTCAGCGAGGTCTGGGGCGAAATTTCCGCGGCCTCGGGTGCGGCCGAGCGGCTGTTCGAGATTCTGCGCGTCAAGCCGGAGATCACGGCGCTGGCCACGCCGCTCGCGCTGCCGCAGCCCGCCCGCGGCGACGTTGCGTTCGACAATGTCAGCTTTGCCTATCCGACGAGGCGGTCCGTGAAGACCGTCGACGGTGTCTCGTTCTCGGTACGATCAGGCGAAAAGGTCGCGATCGTCGGTCCCTCCGGCGCGGGCAAGAGCACGCTGTTCCATCTGTTGCTGCGCTTTTACGACCCCGCTTCGGGCACGATCTCGTTCGACGGCGTGCCGGTGCGGCAGGCGGATCCAAGCGCGCTGCGCTCGCGCATGGCGCTGGTGCCGCAGGATACCGTTGTGTTCGCGACGTCGGCGCGCGAGAACATCCGTTTCGGCCGGCCCGATGCGTCAGATGCCGAAGTCGAGCACGCCGCCGATCTGGCGCACGCCACCGAATTCCTGCGCCGGCTGCCCGGCGGCTTCGAGGCCCAGCTCGGCGAACGCGGCGTGACGCTGTCGGGCGGACAGCGTCAGCGCATCGCGATCGCACGCGCCATCCTGCGCGGCGCGCCGCTCTTGCTGCTCGATGAAGCCACCTCCGCGCTCGACGCCGAAAGCGAGACCTTGGTGCAGACCGCGCTGGAAGAATTGATGCGCCACCGCACCACGCTGGTCATCGCGCACCGGCTCGCGACCGTGCTCTCCTGCGACCGCATCCTGGTGATGGAGCACGGCAAGATCGTCGAGCAGGGCACCCACGCCGAGCTGGTCGCCGCGAACGGGCTCTACGCAAGGCTGGCAAGGTTGCAGTTCGAGGGGGTTTGAGTTCGCGCTCTGCGCCACAAACTCCGCCGTCATCGCCCGCGAAGGCGGGTGATCCAGTATTCCAGAGACGGACGTGGGATACGGAGAAACTGCGGCGTACTGGATGCCCCGGTCAAGCCGGGGCATGACGGCGGTGTTTGTGGCAAGCAAGTCCCGTTACGGCTTCCACGCCATCCTCAATACCGGACGTCCTGACGTCGGGTTGACGTCCTCGCCGGCATGCACAAAGCCGTTGCGCTCGTAAAAACGGATGGCCCGCGCATTGTCCTTGTTCACGAGCAGCGTCACGCCATCAGGCGAAATGCGCTTGGCTTCATCTACCAGCGCGCTTGCCAGCTTCGAGCCCCAATGCGCGGGATCGACCACGAGCTGGTCGAGATAGCCGCTTGCATCGATGGTCACGAAACCGACCAGCGCATCCGCCTCTTCCGCGACGATGATGGTTGCCTTCGGCACCAGCTCGCTGCGCCAGCGCTCGCGCCACCACGCCACGCGCGCATCAAAATCGATCGACGGATAGGCCTGCTGCCAGGTTTGCCGCCAAAGCTCGATCGCGGCGTCCTCGTCCTCGGCGCGATAGGGGCGAAGCTTGAACCCGCTCGTCACTACCGTTCCGTCAGCTTCAATTCGATGCGGCGGTTACGCTTGTAGGCGTCTTCCGTCTGCGCGGTGTCGAGCGGCTGGAATTCGCCAAAGCCGGCGGCGACGAGCCGCTGTGCCGGCACCCCGAGCGAGATCAGATATTGCACCACCGAGATTGCGCGTGCGGCGGAGAGATCCCAGTTCGACTTGAACACCGGGCTGTTGATCGGCCGCACGTCGGTGTGGCCGTCGACCCGCAGCACCCAGGCGATCTCGCTTGGGATCTGCTTGTCGAGGTCGATCAGGGCAGCCGCGAGCTTGTCGAGCTCGGCGCGGCCTTCAGGCAACAGCGTGGCCTGTCCGGTATCGAAGAAGACTTCGGATTGGAACACGAAGCGGTCGCCGACGATGCGGATGTCCGGCCGGTTGCCCAGGATGGCGCGCAGGCGGCCGAAGAACTCCGAGCGGTATCTCGACAGTTCCTGCACCCGCTGCGCCAGCGCCACGTTCAATCGCTGGCCGAGATCGGCGATGCGTCCCTGCGATTCCTTGTCGCGTTTCTCGGAAGCGTCGAGCGCTTCCTCGAGCGCGGCAAGCTGACGGCGCAATGCGCTGATCTGCTGGTTCAGCACCTCGATCTGCGCCAGCGCCCGCGAGGAGACCTGCTTCTCGGAATCGAGCGCCTTGGTGAGCTCTGTAGCTCGGCCCTGCGCGTCGCTGCCGGCATTGGCCAGGCCCTCATAGAGTCCCTTGATGCGGTCGCGCTCGCCTTCGGCCGTGACAAGCCCGGCGCGGAGCTGCGCTATCTGTTCGCCGAGGCTGAGCTTGCCGAGCTTTTCCAGCGACAGCATGTCGTTGAGCTGGGCGATCTTGGCGTTGAGCTGCTCCAGCGCCTTGTCCTTGCCGGAGACTTCCTGCGACAGGAAGAACTGCACCACCAGGAACACCGAGAGCAGGAATACGATCGACAGCACCAGCGTCGACAGCGCGTCCACGAAGCCCGGCCAGTAGTTGAAGCCGGATTCACCGCGGCGGGCACGGGCAAGGGCCATTTTGACTCTCTACTAGCGTTGGTGTTTGGACGGCCGCCGCGGGTTTCCGTCGGCTTTCAAGATCGGCACCGTCTCTCTAGGGTCTGTTGGGATTCATCGGGAGTTTATCACGGCAGCGGTCAGATGGATCATGGCTGCGAAGCTTTGATCTGTCTTGTCTGCGCGCAGCGCGATGCGCTTGAA